>JAAHGL010000115.1 GCA_010692635.1 Symploca sp. SIO2C1
TGGGGAGACCAGACTTGAGGAGCGGCTTTTTGCTGCAGGAGCAGGGCCTGTTGCTCAACAGTTGCCCCCTGAAATAGGGTAACGAGGGGCAGGGTATGTCCCAACCGCTGTTGAATGCGAACCATGAGGGATATGGCCAAGAGGGAATGACCGCCTAAGTCAAAGAAATTCTCGATAATGCTAATGGGTTCTACCTGGAGAACCTCAGACCAAATTTGGGTCAGCTCCAATTCCAGCGGGTTGCGCGGTGGGATAAACACCTGATCTGACGCCGGCTGGAATTCTGGTGAGGGTAAGGCTTTGCGATCAATCTTGCCATTGGGTGTCAAGGGCAGTGCATCCAGGTCAACAAAGGCCGCAGGTACCATGTAGTCTGGTAATGTTTCCTTCAGAAACTGTCGTAATTCGGTAGGGGAGGCTACAGTTTCATCGAAGATCACATAGGCTACGAGGCGTTTGTCCCCAGGGTAATCTTCGCGGACGATCACAACCACTTCGCGCACTTGGGGATGCTTTTGGAGAACTGCTTCCAGTTCTCCTAACTCAATCCGAAAGCCCCGGATTTTTACTTGGTGGTCGATACGACCTAGGTATTCAATATTGCCATCCGGCAGGTAGCGGGCTAGGTCACCTGTTTTGTAGAGACGATCAAATTCCGAATCCGAAAAGGGATTAGTGATGAACTTCTCGGCAGTTAACTCTGGCCGATTGAGATACCCTCGTCCCACACCAACTCCACCCACATGAAGCTCACCTTCAACACCAATAGGCACTGGATTAAGATAGGGATCAAGAATGTAAATCTGAGTATTAACAACCGGCTGTCCAATTGGAACTGTTCCAAGCTCCGCATACCTGGAATCATCAATATAATGATGGGTTACATCATCAGAGCATTCGGCAGGACCATAAGCATTGATTAAGGGAATATCTGGGTATTTTTCAAACCACCAATCGAGTAAGTTCGTCGGAAAGGCTTCGCCTGTAACCACCAACCAACGAAGGTAGGGTAATCTTGGAGTTCCAGACTGTTCACAAACTTCAAGCATCATTCTCAAGAGGGATGGAACAACTTGGAGAATAGATATTTTTCGCCTTTGGATTTCCTTAAAGAGCTGGTCAGGATCTCTAACAGTATCATTCTTGATGATTTCAACTTTGCCACCAATGAATAGCACCGTCAGAATTTGCCATACAGATATATCAAAGCCAATGGGAGCTGTTTGGGCAATGATATCTGTATTTTTAAGAGAAAGATCATGAATTTTTGCATAACAGTGATTGATACAACCCAGATGTTCAACCATTGCACCCTTCGGCTGACCTGTTGAACCTGATGTATAAATGATATAGGCCAAGTTGGTTGGTTTTGCCAAACAGATTACGGGGGACGAAAGGGTTGGGAATGAAGTTGTGTTGTCATCTAGATAAACGACCTTCGCTTGGTTCGCTGGTAAGCGATCGCTTAAAGCGCTCTGAGTCAACAAGATGTCTACTGCAGCATCATTAAGGATGTAACTCAACCGTTCCCTTGGGTAGGTGGGATCGAGGGGAACATAAACACCGCCAGCTTTGAGAATTCCCAAAAGTCCCACAACTAAATCGAAGGAACGCTCTACACAAAGCCCCACCAGCACTTCTGGTCCGACCCCTAATCCCTGCAATTGGTGAGCTAACTGATTGGCCTGGGCATTCAGTTCCCCATAGTTGAGCTGCTGATCTTCGAACACCACCGCCACAGCATCTGGTGTCTCTTCCACTTGAGCCTCGAATAACTGATGGATACGCTGATCCTGGGGATACTGAACCGCTGTATCATTCCATTCCACCAAGAGCCGATGGCGCTCCTCTTGCGTGAGAAGAGGAATGAGTCCTAGGGTTTGCCTGGGGTTAGCAGCGATTCCCTCCAGAACCATTTGCCAATGTTCCAGCATCCGAGCCATCGACTCATCACTGAAGCGGCTCGTATCATAGCTAGCCTCAATATAGAGAGTATCCTCAACAATGACAGATAAGGTCAACGGATAATTCGTTTGATCATAGCTCTGAAGCTGGGAGAGCGATACTCCCGCATCAGCTGCTTGAGCTTGCACTGATGCATCCACTGGATAGTTTTCAAAGACCAGAATGCTCTCAAATAGGGGCGTTTCTGCTGCAATATCACTCAGTTTCTGAACTTCTGCCAGGGAGCTGTAAGCATACTCCTGCAGGGTTAACTGACGCTGGTGAACCTCCTGGAGCCAGGGTAACAGATCTCCCTGGTGAGGCACGCAAACTCGCAATGGCAGGGTATTGATAAACAACCCTACCATGGTTTCCACACCAGAGAGCTCTCCGGGACGGCCTGAAACCGTGACCCCAAAGACGACATCCGATTCGCCACTGTAGCGACTGAGCAAAAGTGCCCAGGACGCTAGCACCAAGGTTGCTAGGGTAATGTTTTGCTTCTGAGCTAGGGTTTGCAACGCTTGGGTCAATGCAGGGGAGCAGGCCAATTCCTGCTCTTCAAAGCCGGAAGGGGAGTGGCTCCGGACACCCACTTGGCTAAAGGGTAAAGGTGTGGGTGCCTCAACTTCCTGCAGCATGCCCCGCCAGAATGTTTCTGCTGTAGCTGTATCTTGACGCTCTAACCAGCAGATATAGTCCTGATAAGGATACGCTGGACTCATGGAGCAGGGTTGTCCCTGGCAATCAGCCTTGTAGAACACCAGCAGCTCCCGGAACAAAGTCGCTGCACACCACCCATCCAGGAGAATATGGTGATGGCTCCAGACCAATTGGTAGATGTACTCCTCTGTCTGAATGAGATGTAGCGTCATTAGAGGGGCTTGGCCTAGGTCGAAGCCCTGTTCACGCTGTTGGCTCAGGAGGGCATTAAGTTGTTGTTTTTGTTGGGTTTCGGTCGATAAGTGGCGCCAGTCTAAAGTGATCCAGGGCAACTCAACGGTGGAACAGACAATTTGGAGCGGTTGTTCTAGGGTCTCCCACACGAACAAAGTGCGCAGGACTGGATGACGGTCGATCAAGGTTTGCCACGCCCGTCTCAAAGCCAACTCATTCACAGCTCCCTTAAGGGTGAGCACCGTCTGGACAAAGTACACACCAGAGTCTGGGGCATAAAGCGTGTGGAATAATAAGCCTTGTTGGGTTCCAGAGAGGGGGTAGATCGCGTCCACATTAGGTTTGCCCACCACAGCCAATACCTGATCCAACTTTTCTTGACTGAGCCTTGCTTCTGGGAAGTCCGAGGGAGTATAACCACCTGCGGTGGGAGAGACACAATGTTTAATCAAAGCTTGCAGTGCCTCCTGATAGCGATGAGACAAGCCTTTCACTGTGGAACGCTCATGGATGGCACTACTGTAACTCCAACTCATTTGAAACTGACCGTTGACAATTAGAGCATTGATATCCAGCAGATAGGAACGGGGAGACTCTGGACTCTGAACGCTGCCACTAGATTCTGGGGCAGGCTGCCCTAACGCTTGAGCCTCGCCATTGGCTCCATCGAATTGCTCATCAAATTGCCCCAAATAGTTAAAGCTGATTTGTGCTTGGGGGAGTGCTGCGAGTTGCGCCCGTAGGGAGGAGTCGTCACTCAAGTAGCGCCCAATCCCATAGCCAATGCCGAAGTCAGGAATCTGTCGTAACTGCTCCTTAATCGCTTTAATTGCAGTGACCAAGTCAGTCTGGGGATCTAGGTGCAACATGACGGGAAACACACTGGTAAACCAGCCAACGGTGCGGGAAAGGTCGATGTTCTCAAACAAGTCTGCCTGGCGACCGTGACCTTCAAGGTCAATCAGCAGCAGGTCGGTGTCTGTCCAGGTGGAGAGACTTAGAGCCAAGGCCGTGATCAGAATATCGTTGATTTGGGTGTTGTAGGCGCTGGGAACATCGCGCAGAAGCTGTTGCGTTTGCTCTTGACTTAAGGTGAACTCAACAGTGGCTTGATCCGCTGCCATGTTGGGAGACCGATGATCACCATAGTCAACGGGTAGAGAGCGAACCTGAGACCAGGGCTGATCTAACCAGTAATCCAGCTGGGACCGCAGCGTCTCAGACTGAGCATAGGACTGTAGCTGTCTGGCCCAGGTCTGGAACGAACTGGTCTTAGCTGGCAGTTGGATGGACTGTCCTTGTTCACGTTGTTGATAGGCAGTCGCCAGATCACTCAGTAAAATGCGCCAGGACACCCCATCCACGACCAGGTGATGGATGATGATCAGCAACCGTGCCTCGTTGGCTCCCAAGCGGAACAGCACCACTCGCATCAGACAGCTGTCGATTAAGTTGAGGCTGACCTGGTATTCGTTGGCGAGGGTTTCCAGCTGTTGTTCTAGTTCATCAGTAGGGTAGTGACTCAGATCAAAGGTCTTCAAGGGAATCGGAGCTGGTGGGTTGCCATAGATTTGCTGCCAGCCTTGAGGCTCAAACTTGTACTTGAGGCGCAGAGCATCATGGTGCTCAAACAGAGCAACTAGGGCGGAGACCAGATGGTCAGGATTGAGGGTGGGGGGGACACACAGGAGAACCGCTTGGTTGTAGTGATGGAGCTTTGACCAATTCTGCTCCAGGAACCAGGTCTGAATCGGGTTGAGGGGGACATTGCCGGTGGCGCGAGTTTGGGGAATCTCTAGTGCCTGCCTCAGTTCGGCGACCCTGGAAAGTTCGGCGATCGTTCGCTGTTGGAAAATTTGTTTGGCAGTAATCTTAATACCCGCTTGTTTGGCACGGGAGACCATTTGAATACTGAGAATGGAGTCTCCCCCGATCGCAAAGAAGTTATCGTGTAAGCCTACCTGTTTAATCCCGAGGACCTGCTGCCAGATCTCAGCCAGGCTTTGTTGCAAAGGCGTCTGAGGAGCAACGAAGGTCCGGTCTCGTAACGGGGCAAGGTCAGCGCGGGGAAGGGCTTTGCGATCAAGTTTGCCATTGGGGGTTAGGGGTAGGGCGTCAAGCTGCACAAAGGCAGAGGGTACCATATAATCTGGCAGTTGAGCCTTGAGAAAGTCTCCGAGTTCTCCTGGTGTGAGTGGGGTGTCTGGATTGACTACATAGGCTACCAGTCGCTTGTCACCAATGCTATCTTCACGAACCATGATCACCCCTTGCTGCACCTGGGGATGAGTGGACAAAATGGCTTCGATTTCACCGAGTTCAATCCGGAAGCCCCGGATCTTCACTTGGTGGTCGATCCGACCCAAACATTCAAGATTACCATCGGCTCGATAGCGAGCGAGATCCCCGGTCTTATATAAACGTCCTGTCCCAAAGGGATTCCGAATGAATTTTGCCGCCGTGAGATCAGCACGATGCAAGTACCCTAGCGCCACTCCTGCTCCACCGATGTATAGCTCACCAGCAACGCCAATCGGCACAGGTTGCCCCTCGCGATCGAGCACATACAGTTTAATGTTGCTAAAAGGGCGACCTATGGAGACCATAATGTCTTTTGTGCAGGTCTCGACTACTTCGCCTTCAGCCTCAAAATAACAACTGTCGATCGTGGCCTCTGTAACGCCGTAGGAATTAATTAAGCGGGTTTGAGGCCCACAGATTTGCTGGAATTGCTGGTATTCAGCCATCGACCAGAAATCGGAGCCCACAATCAGCACATTCATAAAGCTCAGGGTTCGATCATTACTGATTAAGTAATCAAAAAGGGGTCTAAAAACAGCGGGTACAAACTCAGCACAATCGATCGCCTCACGACGGATTAAAGCGTAAAGCTGCTCAGCGTCCAACAAGAGCTCCCGAGGGCACAGCACCAGCTTTGCACCGGAACAGAGGGCTCGAACCCAATCGCCAGTAAACACATCAAAGGAGCAACTTGCCATTTGCAAGTGACTAGAGGTCTGGTCTTTGAGCCGGTAAGCCTCCTCCCAGCCAAAGTAGGCATTGACCAGATTACAGTGAGCAACAGCAACACCTTTCGGTTGTCCAGTTGAGCCAGAGGTGTAAATCACGTAAGCGCGGTTTTCTGCAGTTGCAGATGGCATTAGGTTGATGGTGGGCTGCCTCAGGCGAGTCTGATCGGTGTCCAGACAAAGTAGCTGGGTATTATGCTTGGGAAGAAACGCCAGACAGGATTCTTGGCTAATTAAGACCGTGACAGCGGCATCGGCGAGCATGTAAGCAATGCGCTCTTGGGGATAGCGGATATCCAGGGGCACATAGGTCCCTCCTGCTTTGAGGATAGCTAGGATACTGACCAAGAGAGCTGGTGATTTCTCCAGGTAGATTCCAACAAGGACATCGGGTCCGACACCTAGTTTGTGCAACTGATGGGCTAACTGGTTGGCTTGTTTGTTTAATGCGTCATAGGTAAGTTGCTCGTCTTCATAGACCACAGCAATAGCATTTGGGGTTTGCTCAACCTGGGCTTCAAACAACTGATGAATACAGTGATCTTGAGGATAGTCATGGGCTGTATCGTTCCATTCGACTAAGAGCTGATGCCGTTCTGCTGTGGTGAGTAAGGGTATGGCTTCTATAGGAGACCTGGAACTGGTTGCGATCGCCTCCAAAACCACTTGCCAATGTCCCAACATTCGAGCTATTGCCTCCCCACTGAAGCGGCTGGCATCATAGCTCACCTCAAGGTGGAGCTCACCTCGAGCTGTGACCGAGAGGGTCAAAGGATAATTGGTTTGCTCATAGTTCTGCAGCTGGGTGATCGATAAGCCCGCCTCAGCTGCTCGGGCTTGGACGGATGCATCCACTGGATAGTTTTCAAAGACCAGAATGCTTTCAAATAGAGGCAATTCTGTGGCGATATCACTCAGTTTTTGAACCGATGACAGAGGGCTGTAGGCATACTCCTGAAGCGTTAATTGACGTTGGTGAACCTCTTGGAGCCAGGGTAATAGGTCTCCCTGGTGAGGGACTGAAAGCCTCAATGGCAGGGTATTGATAAACAATCCCACCATGGTTTCCACACCCGGTAGCTCCCCAGGACGACCTGAAACCGTAACGCCAAAGACGATATCCGATTCACCACTATAGCGACTGAGTAAGAGAGCCCAGGATGCTTGGAGCAAGGTGGCTAGGGTAATACTTTGTTCCTGAGCCAAAGCCTGCAATTCTTGGGTTAAGACAGGGGAGCAGTCCAGGGTTTGTTCTTCAAAGTGGGAAGGGGATTGACTGACTTGGCTAAAAGGCAAAGGCGTGGGGGTCTCAAATCCCTGCAGCATTTCCCGCCAGACCGTTTCTGCCGCAGTAGCATCCTGACGCTGCAACCAGCGGATATAGTCCTGATAAGGATAGGGTGGATTCAGGGTATAGGGGTTTTCCTGGCGATTGGTCTCGTAGAGTAACAGCAGCTCCTGAAACAAAATGGGTAAACACCACCCATCCAGGAGAATATGGTGATGACTCCAGAGTAATTGATAGGTGTGCTCCGCCGTCTGGATAAAATGGAGTGTCATTAAAGGAGCTTGGCTGAGATTGAAGCCCTGTTCCCGCTGCTGGTCAAGAATGGCATTTAGTTGTTGTTGCTGAATTTCAGCCGATAAGTGACGCCAGTCTAAAGTAGTCCAGGGTAACTCCACTATGGGACAAACGATTTGGAGGGGTTGTTCCAGGGATTCCCAGACAAACAAGGTGCGCAGGATTTGATGGCGATCGCTCAAGGTTTGCCAGGCGCGTTTCCAAGCTTGTATATCTACTGAGCCTTCAAGAGTCAATACCATCTGGGTCACGTAAACACCGGAGTCAGGCTCATAAAGCGTGTGGAATAATAAGCCCTGTTGGGTGCCAGAGAGGGGGTAGATCGCGTCCACTTTGGGTTTGCCCACCGCTGCTAAGACCTGATCCAACTGGGTCTGGCTGAGTCCTGCATCAGGGAAGTCCGAGGGCGTATAGCCACCTGCTGCTGAAGAGACACAGTGCTCAATCAGGGCTTGCAAAGCCTCTCGATAGCTTCGAGCTAACCCTTCCACTGTGGAACGTTCATGGAGCATATGGGTATAACGCCAACTCATTTGAAACTGACCATTGACGATTAAGGCAGTGATATCAAAGAGATGGGAAAGGGGGGCTTCTGGACTCTGAACGCTGCCTGTAGACTCTAGGGCTGGCTGCCCTAAAGCTTGAGCCTCTCCCTTGACTGCATCGAATTGCTCGTCAAATTGCCCCAAATAGTTAAAGCTGATTTGTGCTTGGGGCAGCGCTGCAAGTTGCGCCCCTAGGGAAGAGTCGTCACTCAAGTAGCGTCCAATGCCATAACCAATGCCAAAGTCAGGAATCTGGCGTAACTGCTCTTTAATCGATTTAATCGCCGCGGCTAAGTCTGCTTGAGGGTCTAGGTGTAGCAGTACAGGGAACACACTGGTAAACCAGCCAACGGTGCGAGACAAGTCGATGTTCTCAAACAAGTCTGCCTGGCGTCCATGGCCCTCCAGATCAATCAGCAGCAGGTCAGTATCTGTCCAAGTAGAGAGACTTAACGCCAAGGCCGTAAGCAGAACATCGTTGATTTGGGTGTTGTAGGCACTGGGAACATCACGCAGAAGCTGTTGCGTTTGATCTTGACTTAAGGTTAACTCAACAGTGGTTTGATCTGCCGCGAGGTTAAGAGATCGATGATCATCACGGTCAACTGAAAGAGAGCGAACCTGGTCCCAGGGTTGATGTAACCAGTAATCCAGCTGGGAACGCAGTGTCTCAGACTGGGCATATAGCTGCAGCTGTCTGGCCCAGGTTTGAAACGAACTGGTCTTGGGCGGTAGTTGAATGGGCTGCCCTTGTACCAGTTGCTGATAGGTAGTGGCCAGATCGCTCAGTAAAATGCGCCAGGACACCCCATCCACGACCAGGTGATGGATGATGATCAGCAGTCGGGCCTCCTTGGCTCCCAAGCGGAACAAGACCATCCGCATCAGACAGCTGTCGCTTAAGTTGAGGCTGGCTTGGTATTCGTTGGCAATGGTTTCGAGCTGTGACCTGCGTTCATCGGTGGAGTAATGACTCAGGTCAATGGTTTCTAAGGGGATGGGGTTTGGGGGTTGACCATAGGTTTGCTGCCACTCCAGGGGGGTAAGGCTGTACTTGAGGCGCAGAGCATCATGGTGCTCAAACAGAGCAACTAGGGCGGAGGCCAGATGGTCAGGATTGAGGGTGGGGGGGACACACAGGAGAACCGCTTGGTTGTAGTGATGGGGCTCTGACCAATTCTGCTTCAGGAACCAGGTCTGAATCGGGGTGAGGGGAACATTGCCGCTGGCGGGAGTTTGGGGGATTGTTAGGGCTTGGGTGACTTGTGCAACTCTGGAGAGTTCAGCGATCGTCTGGTATTGGAAGATTTGTTTGGCACTGATGTTCATCCCTGCTTGCTTGGCTCGGGCGATCACCTGAATACTGAGAATGGAGTCCCCCCCAATGGCGAAGAAATTATCATGGATACTAACCTGTTCTATCCCGAGAACTTGTTGCCAGATGGTCGCGAGCTTTTGTTCCAGAGGGGTTTGAGGGGCAACGAAGGTTTGGTCCCGTAACAGGTCTATCTCAGGACAAGGGAGGGCGTTGCGATCAGTTTTGCCACTAGGTGCTAGGGGCAGGTTACTAAGCTGCACAAAAGCCGAGGGTACCATGTAATCTGGCAGTTGAGTTTTGAGGAAGTCCCGAAGGTCTGCTGGAGCGAGGGTGGTATCTGGGTTGACCAAATAAGCCACCAAGCGCTTGTCGCCAGGGGTATCCTCACGAACAATGACAACCCCTTGTTGCACCTGGGGATGGGTGGAAAGTGCGACTTCAATTTCCCCCAGTTCAATCCGGAAGCCACGAATCTTAACTTGATGATCAATCCGACCCAGGTAGACAATATTGCCATCCGGCAGATAGCAGCCCAAATCACCTGTCCGATAAAGACGCTCTGAAGCGGGAAAGTGGGAATCTGGCAACGGATTGTCGATAAATGTCTCAGCGGTTAGTTCTGGTCGGTTGAGATAGCCATGAGCCAGTCCCACACCGCCGACATAAATTTCTCCAGGCACACCAATCGGAACCGGTTGCAGGTGGCAATCGAGCAAATAAACTTGAACGTTGTGCAGCGGTCGACCAATTGATGCTTCAGCGCCAGGTAAATCATCTGATTCCGGTGGTACAAGGATGCGACTGGTGGCGACGATTGTCGCTTCACTCGGTCCGTAGGTATTAGCTAACAGGGGCTGTGATAATCCCTGAAGTATCCATTGAGGTGCCACATGCTGGTGCCACAGTCTCACCTGCTCTAAGCCGGCCGCTTCTCCGCCAATAATCACTAGTCGCAGGGACTCAGGGACAACCCAACTCTCTGCTGCTAAGGTTGCACCTGCTAAGTCCGCTGTGAGTTGATGCCAGTAGGCTGTGGGGAGATCTAAAACGGTTAGTTGCCAATCCCGACAAGCCTGCATCAAGGCTGGGCCTGTTGTTAAGAATTCATCCGTGCGCAGGACAATGGTGGCCCCGCAACTGAGGGCTGGGTAAATTTCCTCTGCGGAGGTATCAAAATTCATCGAGGCAAATTGGAGGATGCGATCGCCACGCTCAATCTTATGGTTTGCTCTCAAGCTCTGGGTAATTTCCACCAGGGCACCATGGGGAATCATCACCCCTTTGGGTTGGCCCGTTGACCCAGAGGTATAAATCACATAGACCCAGTGCTCTCGCCCTACGCCACTGACAGGATTGTTGGTGGGATGCTGAGCAATGAGTGGTTCATCCGCATCTAAGCACACTACCTGAGCTTGATAGTCGGGTAAGGTGGCAACCAACGACTGTTGGGTCAGTAGGATGGACAAACCGGCATCAGACACCATATAAGCTAAACGATCCGTGGGATATTTGGGGTCCAACGGTACATAAGCCCCCCCCGCCTTGAGAATGCCTAAGAGAGCAACAATCATCTCTGGGGAGCGCTCCACACAAATTCCCACGAGGACATTGGGGCCTACGCCCAGACTTTGCAAATAGTGTGCCAACTGATTGGCTCGCTCATTTAACGCTGCATAGGTGAGCTGCTCCGCCCTAAACACCACCGCAACTGCCTCTGGTGTCTCCGCGACCTGAGCCTCAAACAATTGGTGAATGGATGGGGAGTGAGGAAATTCAAAGGCTGTATCGTTCCACTCCACCACCAACTGATGTCGTTCCTCTGGTGTCAGCAGCGGTAACTGAGACACAGCTGCCTCTGGAGATGCCATTACTACAGCCAATACCTGCTGTAAATGCCCTGACATCCGAGTAATGGTCTCAGCTGCAAACAAATCTGTGCAGTATTCCCAAGTCCCTTCTAACCCCGACGCGGTTAACTCCATCGTCAACGCTAAGTCAAACTTCGTGGTGAGGTTTTCTGAAGGCAACACGGTCGAGGTCACTCCAGGCAAATCGAGAGTTTCCTGGGGGGTATTTTGCAAGACAAACATGACTTGGAACAGGGGGGAATGGCTCAAAGAACGCTCTGGCTGCACCATGTCCACCACTTGCTCAAACGGTACATCCTGGTGGGCATAACCGTCTAAGGTGCACTCGCGCACCTGACGCAACAGCTCTGCAAAACTAGCCTGCTCCTCAATATTGAGCCGTAGCACCAGGGTATTGATAAAACAACCAATCAACGGCTCAATTTCAGTGCGATTGCGATTGGCAATGGGAGAACCGATGAGCAGATCAGACTGACCACTGTAGCGATAGAGCAACGTGGCAAATCCGGTCAGCAGGGTCATGAACAAAGTCACCCCTGCATTTTGACTGAACTGCTCTAACTGCTGCGTTAATTCTGAACTGAAGTGAAAACTTTGATGAGCCCCTCGATAGCTTTGGACTGCAGGCCGAGGATAGTCCGTCGGTAACTGTAGGAGGGCAGGAGCATCGACCAGCTGTTTCTGCCAATACCCTAGCTGTTGCTCCCAGATTTCCTGTTGCAAGCGCTGCTGCCAGAGCGTGTAGTCCCCATATTGGATCTGCAACGGCTCAAGTGCTGCGGATTTACCTTCTACACCCGCCTGATAAAGTTCCGTTACTTCTCGAATCAGGACACCTATAGACCAGCCATCGGAAATAATATGGTGGAGTGTAACCACTACCACTGCCTCCTCAGAGGAGTGCTGTAAAAGTCTCACCCGTAAGAGGGGGCCGGTAGTCAAGTCAAAGGAAGTTTCGGCTTCTGCTTGGGCAGCTTGCTGGATGTAGCCCTGCCATTCATCTGCACTCAGGTGACACCATTGTTCCCGTTTGAACACTACAATTTGGTCTGCTGGGACAATCTCCTGAATCGGTGAACCATTTACTGTAGGGAAGTGGGTTCTCAAGCTCTCATGGCGCTCAACTACAGTCTGAAATGCTTGTTCCAAGGCGTCCAAGTTAAGTAAGCCAATCAGATGCATCGTACCAGAGATATTGTAGGTGGAGGATTGCCCCTCCAGCTGGTCTAAAAACCACAACCTCTCTTGGGCCCAGGAGAGGGGCAAATTTTGCCCATTCCTAGGGGCTGGTGTGATGGGAGGGAATGTCAGGTTTGAACCTTCTTGGCGCAATTGACACAGATGCTGGTCTAGCTCAAACACAGTAGGAGCTTCAAACAGGGTGCGTAGGGGAATTTCTAGTTCAAAAGTCTGGCGCAGGCGAGAGATCAGCTGGGTAGCCAACAGGGAATGTCCTCCTAGCTCAAAGAAGGACTGGTGCAAACCCACAGAGTGAACTTTGAGTACAATGCGGAAGAGATTGGTGATGAGTTCTTGGCTAGGGGTTTGGGGAGTGACAACTGCTTCGACATTAGCCAGATTGCTGTCAGGCATGGGGAGGGCTTTGCGATCAACTTTACCATTGGGTGTTAGAGGCAAAACCTCCAATTGTACAAAAGTACTGGGCACCATATACTCTGGCAGTTGGGCTTTGAGGAAATCGCGGAGTTCTCCTGGATTCTGAATGTCATGGTCGACCACATAGGCCACCAGACGCTTATCTCCAGGGGTGTCTTCACGACAAATGACAATCCCCTGGTAGACTTCGGGATGAGTTAACAGAATCGCTTCAATTTCTCCGAGTTCAATCCGAAAACCTCGAATCTTCACTTGGTGGTCGATGCGACTCAGGTACTCAAGGGTACCATCAGGCAAGTAGCGGGCCAGATCTCCTGTTTTGTAAAGACGACCGAGACCAAAAGGATTGGCAATGAATTTGTCCCTAGTGAGATCAGGACGATTTAGATAGCCACGGGCGACCTGAATACCACCAATATGTAACTCACCCGTAATTCCAATGGGAACAGGTTGCAAATCTGCATCGAGCACATAAAGCTGCGTATTCGCCACTGGACGACCAATTGGAACGGTTGTGCGTGGATCATCTGGTTGACAAGACCAATAACTGACATCGATCGCCGCTTCTGTGGGACCATAGAGATTGTGTAATTCACAGTTTAATCGCTTGAAAAATTGAGTTTGGAGGTCAGCAGACAAGGCTTCACCACTGCAAATCACTCGCTTTAGGGAGTTACAGCAATCCAGGGCTGGTTCTGCTAGAAAAGCCTGGAGCATGGGTGGGACAAAGTGAATTGTTGTGATATTTTGGGTTACAATCACCTCAGCCAAATAAGCACTGTCCTTGTGTCCATTGGGTTTGGCAACGACCAATCTAGCACCTGTTAACAGTGGCCAAAAGAATTCCCAAACTGAAACATCGAAACTGAAGGGTGTTTTTTGCAGAACCCGATCTTCAGGCGTAAGGGGGTATTGATCCTGCATCCACAACAGACGGTTGCAAACTCCCAAGTGACCATTCATCACGCCCTTAGGCTTTCCCGTAGAACCAGAGGTGTAGATGACATAAGCCAAATGGTCTAGCTGAGTGCCCCGATCAATATTTGTCCTACTGGAGCCAGCAATCCTAGACCAATCTCGATCTAGACAAACTACCTGAGCACTATGGGGGGGAAGTCCTGCTATCAAAGTTTGCTGAGTCAGTAGCACTGGTACTGCCGCGTCCTGTAGCATGTAAGCGAGCCGTTTTTGTGGATAGCTGGGGTCAAGGGGCACATAGGCACCACCAGCCTTGAGAATAGCCATTAACCCCACGACCATTTCAAGGGAGCGCTCGACACAAATACCCACCAATGTCTCTGGCTGAACCCCCAACCCCTGCAGATAGTGGGCTAACTGATTCGCTCGCTGATTCAGCTTTCGGTAAGTCAGTTGCTGGTTTTCAAACACCACTGCCACAGCATCTGGAGTCCTCTCTACCTGGAGCTCAAACAAATGGTGGATGCACTGATCTTGAGGATATGCCGTTGCCGTATCGTTCCACTCCTCTAATAGCTGCTGACGTTCTGTTAGTGTAAGCAGGGGAAGTTGGCTCACTGGCATCTGGGGATTTGCTGCAATTCCTTCCAGCAAAATCTGGAAGTGAGCTGCCATCCGGTGAATGGTCTCGGACTCAAATAAATCAACATTATATTCCCAAGTCCCTTGTAAACCCCTTGCCGTTTCTTGCATTGACAAGGTAAGGTCAAACTTGGCTGTGGTATCCTCAAACTCAAGGGGAGATAGGGTTAAGCCCGGAAGCTCTAAATCCCCAATGGTAGCATTCTGCAGGACGAACATGACCTGGACTAAAGAGCTGTAACTGAGCGATCGCTCAACATTTAGGGCTTCTACCAAGCGGGCAAAGGGTAAATCCTGATTTACATAGGCATCAAGAGTGCTCTCACGCACCTGATGCAACAGGTCTTCAAACGTGAGATTCCCCTCAAACTGCAACCGTAAGGCCAATGTATTCACGAAAAAGCCAATTAACTGCTCAAATTCTTGCCGGGTTCGGTTTGCGATCGGGGAACCGATCACCATATCGTCCTGTCCATTGTAGCGGTATAACAAAGTGCCAAAGGCAGCCAGCAACAGCATAAATAGTGTCACTTCCTGCTGCTGAGCCAATTGCTTAAGCCGTTCAGTTAATATCGGATCGAGGGTGAAGATGACCTTGCGTCCCCTAAAGGTCTGGATGGCGGGGCGGGGGTGATCAGTAGGCAGCTCCAATAGGTTCGGGGCTCCAGCAAGTTGATGAGTCCAATAGTCCAGCCGTTTATCTAAGACAGCACCCGCTAACCATTCTCGTTGCCAATCTGCAAAATCCCCATACTGAATAGGTAACTCAGGTAAAACAGCTGGTTTACCCTGAGCATAGGCTGGATAGAACACAGAAATTTCCTGCACAATCACGCCAATCGACCAAGCATCAGTGATGATATGATGTAACGTCAGCAGCAAAATATGTTCAGAGGGGCTCAGCCGTAGGAGCTGAACTCGAATCAAAATTTCCTGGGCCAGATCAAAGCAGGTGGTTTCCTCCACCATTGCCCGACGCTTTACTTCAGCAGTTTGCTCAGCCGGGGAGAGTGCAGTTAGATCAACTAGAGGAGCTATTAAACCCGTCACAGAAGAAATGGCTTGTACCACAGTGCCATCAATCTCTTCAATTGTTGTGCGTAGAACTTCATGGCGCGCTTGGATTCCTTGGATGGTTTGTTCCAAAGCTGCTAAATCCAGGTTGCCTTGTAGGCGCAGCGCAGAAGTCATATTGTACGCTGTACTCTCTGGCTCCATCTGCTGGAGAAACCAAAGACGTTCTTGTGCAAACGATAACGGATAGATGTAAACGTCTTCCGATACTGCTGAGAGTGTCATCACGAACTTTCCTGAGCTACTGAGTCAACTTTGAGCTTTGAGTAATGTTTCAGAACGTTTCTCTGCAACCTGCCCTAAGGCGAATTGCCCTAAGGCGAATTCCTGAGCCAACAGTGTCAGGGTATCTAATCATCCTGGTATATCTTTTCAGGAAATTACCTGATTTGTTTATTTTTTTCAAACTCCATATAAAGGATAGTTCGATCACAACTAGAAGCATTGAGTGCAAAATGGTGGAGTGAACCATCAAAAACTACTGCACTTCCACTTTTATGCTGTTTGAATTCTCCGTTTACATTTAAATACGCAAAATTCCTTTCCATAGCAGCGTCTAGTGTAATGTGAAGTTGTAGCAAACCTTCCTCTTTAATTTCAGGATGTGTGTGACTTGTTATAAAACTATTTGACTTTAGTTTGACCAAGGCACATACTTTAATGCCTTGAATGCTTCTAAGTAGTTCAATGGTTTCAGGCATTTTATCAATTGCATATGGAATAACTGAGTCAAGTATCACTAAGCCGTACTGAATCCAATCAGAATTTGGTCCATCTTGCCCCCAACCTTTCAACCAGCCATATTCACCTCCTTGTTCCATGTGTTCAACTAATTCATCATAAACCTCTGTATGACTCTTGTTTACACGGTTTATGTGCAGTAATGGTGCATTTAGATTGATGAACTCATCACGGATAATCTCCCAATTGTCAGCCAGAGCTTTCAGTTTTGGGAAATCCTGTATTTCATAAAATGGCTTATCACTCATGAGTAGACTAATCCGTATAGTTTCAAAATTTGTAAGCTCATACTTCTGTATTTACTCTCGTAGCTCTTACTTGAGATCCTCAGGAAGGATAAGTTTGCCCTCAGCCGAACGTTGAACCAGTCGGCGCGCTCGCTTCAGAGTTGGTAGCGCCGGCACTGCTGTGTTCCCTTTCTGTTCGCGCTGCTGCTTTGCGATCACCTCCGCTAGGGCGGCAACCTTCGGCGCCTCAAAGAAGACCCGCAGCGACAACTCCAGCTCAAAAGCTTGCTGGATGCGGGCTATCACTTGAGTGGCTTGCAAAGAATGGCCTCCCAGCGCAAAAAAGTTGTCATAGACCCCCACCTCGTCCCGCTGGAGGATCTCGGCAATGATGCCCGCCAAGGTGGTCTCAGTCGGGGTGCGTGGGGCAATTGTGGGAGTGGGGGTGTTTGCCTTGAAATCAGGACTGGGGAGAGCGTTGCGATCGACCTTACCACTAGCAGTTCGTGGCAAGTTCACCAAAGTTACATAGACCGCAGGGATAAGGTGGGTTGGCAACTGTTGAACCAGAAAAGTATGAAGCTGATCGTAATCAAGGTCTTGATCAGATCGACCGACAATATAGGCCACTAGCGCTGGGTTTCCATCAGTATCCGGTCGGACTGCAACAACACTCTGGCCAATCTCTGGATGTTGGTTCAGCAGAGATTCAATTTCCCCAGGTTGAACACGGATGCCCCGGACCTTGAACTGGTCATCCATTCGACCCAAAATTTCCAAACAACCGTCTGGTAGATACCGCCCACGATCACCCGTATAGTACACCAAATCTTCAGAATCATTGCCGAAGGGGTTCGGCACAAAACAAGACGGTTGCTCAGGGGGCAAATTAATGTAGCCCAGAGTCCTAAAAGGCGTGCGCACCACAATTTGTCCGATCTCTCCTACCCCACACAAGCGATTGTTCACATTCAACACCAAGTTTTGAGAGTGGGGGAGCGACCAACCAGCTGATTGTATCCCGGGACGCAATTTCTCAGGGACTGGGTAGTAGGATTTCACCAGCGTTGTTTCGGTTGCACCGTAGAAATTAACAACTGCACCTGCTGCTGGGAAAGCCTTTCGCCACTGCCTTACAAAGGTTTCTGTGAGCGGTTCACCCGCGAAAAAGGCAACGCGTAGCGCTGACAACGTGATCTCAGAGGAGGCATGGGCAACCCAGTACTGGCCAACGGTCGGAACGGTATGCACGACAGAAATGCGTTCTCGCTCCAGCCAGGGGAGGAGACGATCACCACTCAATGCGTCATCATTTGGCAAACAGAGGGTTGCACCACTGGTTAGGGGTAGGTAAATATTCCGCAGTAGGGCATCAAAGGATAGCCGTGCGAGCTGAGCAATACGATCGCTGGGTACAATCCCAAACTGTTCCCGTTGCCAGTTAACAAAGTGGGTGATTCCTTTATGCATACCAAGCACGCCTTTGGGAACACCGGTGCTGCCAGAGGTAAAAAAGATATAGGCTGGATCATTACCGCTAACGAGAGGTAGAGCATTGGAGGACGGCTTTGTAAGTGCGCTTGCTTCTAGACCCATCAACAATCGGCTCGAATCTGGCATCCAATCCCTATGAAGTGCCTCATCCAGACAAATCAAATATTTAGCCTTGGCCTGCTCCACCATCAGTTGGAGTCGCGCTGGAGGTAAGTTTGGATCAAGGGTCAGCAAAACAGCGCCACTGAGGGATATCCCGATAATGTAGGCAATCAGCTCGAAACTTTGCTTCCCATAGAGCGCCACCACATCTGCGGACTGAATGCCTGCATTGACCAAGTGTTGAGCGATGGCATTAGCCTGATCAACCAATTCTCGATAAGTCCAGTTTTTGCCAGCCTGAGTCAGCGCAATGTCTTCTGGATAAGCTTCAGCCCAGCCGGCAATCAAGGTTGTGGGGGGGGGCAACTGGGCTCCATTTAAAGGTAGGGTTGGATCCGGCAATTTGGGTTGCGTGGCTGGGGTTATGAGTGAATAGTCTTGAAGAACCTGCTCCGGCGTGGCCACAATTTGCTCCAGCAGTGTTTCAAACTGGGCAAGGAAAACCTCCATGTGTTCGGGTGAAAAGTGCGATTGCCGATACACTAACTCCAACTGCAGATGACTGGTTTGCTCCTTCACACACAACGTCATCCAAAATTTTGACTCTAACTCGGGCAATTCCAACACCTCAAAGTCTAAGCCTTCGATTTCCAGGTGGTTCGTCGAGTCCTGGATCAGATTGAGCATCACCTCAAATAGGGGATGGCGACTGAGAGATCGCTGCGGCTGCAGCACTTCCACCAACTTTTCAAAAGGAACGTCCTGGTTGCTATAAGCTGCAAGGGTCACTTCACGAACATGGTCTAACAAATCTTGGAATGTTGTTGCTGCTGCTAGATCAACTCGTAAGGGCAATGTATTGACGAAGAAACCAATCAACTCAGTTGTTCCCGGGTGCTGACGTCCAGCGATCGGGGTGCCCACAATAATATCCGTCTGATCAGTCTGACGAGAGAGGAGGAGGTTGAATGCAGCTAATAACGTCATGAAGAGCGTGACATTATTGCTTTGACTCAGGGTTTTAAGTGCTTGGCTCAGATCCGCTGTCAGCGGGCGGGAACACCGCGCTCCTTGATAGCTAGGTGGGGTCGCTTGGGGATAGTCTAGGGGCAATCGCAAAAGAGGCAGAGGCCCTGACAGGTGTTGTTTCCAATACCTCAGCTGCGGGTTGAGGACATCGGTCAGGCAATGTCGTTGCCAGTAAGCATAGTCGGCGTACTGGTGGACAAAAGGCACTAGAGGAGAGACTTGTTGCTGGTGAGCATCATGCTGCTGGTAAGCCTCATAGAGAGTCACAAATTCTCGGATCAATATGTCACTAGACCAGGCATCAAAGATGGTGTGGTGCAGTGTTAGCAATAAGACGTGGGATGCTGCTGCCAGGCGCAGCAAGCGCAACCGCAACAGCGATCCCTCGGCCAGATTGAATGGACCCTGGGCTTCTGCATTGACTCGTTGTTGGATCAAATGGGGGTGTTGATCGGCTGGAATGGTACTGAGGTCTTCAATCGGAATCGACAACTCAGCAACAGGGGCGATCGCCTGAATCGGTCTCCCCTCCACTTTGGGAAAGGTTGTTCGTAGAATTTCGTGACGCTCAATCAACCCCTGAATCGCCCATTCCAGAGCTGTAACATCGAGCTGACCCTTAATATTCAGTGCTACAGGGATGTTATAGGCTGCATTAGCACCATCTAACTGATCTAAAAACCAAAGTCGTTCCTGGGACCAACTCAAAGGTAATTGAGTGTTAGAGTCTCGGGAGATCGCAGTCATCGGAGAGAGCATCTGTTCCGATTTTCCTGTGAGTGCCTGATGAATACGCTGATCCAGTTCAGCCACAGTGGAGGTATCAAATAGATCGCGCAGGGTCAACTCAATCTGGAAAGTTCCTCGGAGTTTAGCAATCGCTTGCGTGGCCAATAGGGAGTGCCCCCCAAACTCGAAAAAGTTATTATGGATACCAATCTTCTCTAGCCCAAGCACCGAGGCAAAAATGGCAGCAATGCTGTTCTCTGTTGGCGTGCGGGGGTCAATGAAGTCGATGTCTTTTCTCAGAGCGAACTCTGGAACCGGTAGCGCTTGGCGGTCGACCTTACCATTGGGGGTTAGGGGCAGGACTTCGAGTTTGACAAACGCACTGGGCACCATGTAATCCGGTAGTTTCTCCTTGAGAAATGCCCTGAGTTCTCCGGTCGTGAACGAAGTGTTTTGACTGACGACATAGGCGATCAGGCGCTTATCCCCAGAATGGTCTGTACGAACCACCACGACAACCTGTTGCACTTGGGGATGCATCGATAAAATGGCTTCCACTTCCCCGAGTTCAATTCGGAAGCCTCGAATTTTCACTTGGTGGTCGGTGCGTCCTAGGAATTCAATATTCCCATTGGGCAAGTAACGGGTCAGGTCTCCTGTTTTGTAGAGACGACCAGAGCCAAAAGGATTGGGAATGAATTTCTCAGCGGTTAGGTCAGGACGATTGAGATAGCCTCGGGCTAGACCTGCACCGCCAATATAGAGTTCTCCAACAACACCAATGGGAACGGGTTGCAGCTGCTTGTCGAGAATATAAACTTGGGTATTCGCAATCGGGCGACCAATCGGAGCAGAATTCCCGTTTGAGCGGGATTGCTCAAAACCATAGCAGCAAGTGAATGTGGTATTTTCGGTCGGACCATACCCATTGATCAGGTGACAGTCTGGTAAAGCATTCAGCGCCTTCTGCACATGCAGCGAAGATAAAACATCCCCGCCTGCCAATAGTTGGCGCAGCGGTTTGAGGTTCTCCAGTTGCTGCTCTATCATCAGCTGGAACAGGGCAGCAGTTAGCCATAGCGTAGTCACTTGATAGGCTGAAATTGTTGCCCCAATTTCTTCCAGGACGGGGGGATGACTGGGCATCACAATTAACTTACCGCCATTGAGTAAACACCCCCAGATTTCAAAGGTGGAGGCATCGAAGGAGATGGGAGCAAGTTGTAAAAACACATCTGATGCGCTGAACTTGACATAGTTTGTGTTTTTGACGAGTCGCACCACACCTTGATGGACAATGCTCACCCCCTTGGGTTCTCCTGTAGAGCCAGAGGTATACATAACATAGGCTAGATTCTCTGGGCTCACCTCGCTGCTGCTGTTGTTCTGAGGATGCTGGGCGATTTTCTCCCAGTCATCATCCAAACACAGAACTTGGGCGACATGATTCGGTAACTGAGGTTTGAGGGACTGTTGAGTGAGCAAAACTGGCACTGCTACATCTGAGAGGATGTAGGCAATCCGCTCTTGGGGATAGCTGTGTTCAAGGGGGACATATACCCCGCCTGCCTTGAGAATCCCCAACAACCCCACCACCATCTCCACAGAACGTTCCACACAAATCCCCACCAGTGTCTCTGGCGTTATCCCTAATCCCTGGAGATGGTGCGCCAACTGATTTGCTCGCTGATTCAGCTCTCGGTAGGTTAGCTCTTGGGCCCCAAACACCACTGCCACAGCATCTGGGGTCTCTTTCACCTGGGCCTCAAACAACTGATGGATGCACTGGTCTTGGGGATACTCAACTGTCGTATCATTCCACTCCACCAACAGCTGATGGTGCTCCCTGGCTGTGAGCAGGGGAATTGCTCCCAAGGGTTGCCTGAAATTAGTAGCGATCGCCCCCAGAACCACTTCCCAGTGACCCAGCATCCGAGTCATCGCATCACCACTGAAGCGGCTCGTGTCATATCCCAAATTCAGGTCAGTTTCGAGTTAACCTTTGAAGAGGGAAACAAACGGATTGGAGAGCTCAAAGAAGCTATCCAGCACATGGCACAAATCATCGGAATGAACCAGGAGGAATTGG
>JAAHGL010000116.1 GCA_010692635.1 Symploca sp. SIO2C1
GAATATGAGGTAAAAGTAAGCAGATTTTTAAGAGCTACTTTCACTTCAATTAATTGCCTCAAAGAGTTGTGCAGCAAGCGATAGTACACTCTTTACTTATTACTTATTACTTATTACTTATTACTTCAAAGCCAGAAAATTACGACTTATTCAGCAAGCCCTAATTAGTAGGTAGGGTCCCGAACTATAGGAGAACGAGGCATTCCCTTCGTGTTGTATTTAGGCTCAATTGGCCGCTTAAAATTTGCTGAATCATCTGCTGCAAATCCTCTTCTGTATAGTGATGAAGCGTTTCAAGGGATGTAAGCAAGCGTTGTTTATCGGATAGAGGCAAATCTATCATTAATTCTTCAGCTTCCTGTAACATTCGCTCCTGCGCTTCTGGCATCAGCTTTCTCCAATTAGCAAGCAATAGGTTGCGCTCTACGATGGTCAACTTCCATTGATATTTAGGCATACTGCTGCTGTTGTGTAACATATCACTTTCACTCTTTCGGTACTTGCTCAGTGGTATCCGGACAGTTAAACCAGTTATTTTGTCGTCTGACCACTAAATTACAATCAAAAGTAGTACCCCCTCTGGTAGAGACACAATATAGCCTTTTCTGTCAAAGAATGACAACAGCGTTAGTTACAGGTGTCTTGTGAGTGTGATCACTTTTGTGCATAACGTACCATAGCAATCTTTTAAGAAACACTCTGGCTAATGGCTAATGGCTAATGGCTAATGGCTTTTAAGAAACAAGGCAGAAGGCAGAAGGCAGAGGGCAGAAGGGAAGAGGGTTCCAAGGCTCTAAGGCTTTAAGGTAGGAGAAAGTGTTTCTGACCTTTGTAGGGGGCGGCGTGCCGCCCGTTGGGGGGCTCTTAAGAAACACTAAAAACTTGTCATACCTCCCCAAACTAGCCGTGCCCCCCAAAATAAACCCAAACTAGCTATTGCCAGCCAGTTGTACCAGTGCAGATGTAATTGATGCCATTGCACTAGATGTTCATTAGGACTAGTAAAACCCCTGACAGTCATTGCTTTAGCAATTTGCTCAGCTCGTAATAGAAGATTTTCTAGCAACCGTTCTGAAACCATTAACCATACTTGCAAGCTATTACGGATGCCCAGCTTTTTCCAGTTGATGGCACGAGTACGTACAGAACGAATCAAATTTTGCACTTCTTCAAGTACCAGAGGAATGAAGCGCAAGGAAAGGGTTAGAGTGAGAATAATTTCAGTTACGGGCACATTCAGACGCCGTAGGGGTTTCATTAAGGTTTCTAAACCTTCTGTAATTTCTTCTGGTGCTGTAGTGAGTAAGTAAAGATTGCAGCTGTAGATTAGGGTGAATAGTAAGGTACTGATACGAACTGCCAAATCTAAAGAGCGACGAGTAATAGTTAGATTGAGTAACCCTTGATGTAACTTCCAAACAATGTAATTGTAGGAAGTTGGCTCAGGTAAGGCTGGCTCGTAAGCAGGAAGTCGCGGTTGATGCTGGATATTGAGTCCATCGGGAGCAAATGCGGCAATAATTAGAACAAAAAAACTTAACATCAGCAGCCAACCCATTTGCTGTCGCCATACCCGTAAGGGAATGGCAGCTGTCAGAGTAATCAAAATTAGCAAGATTACTAGTCCCAGACGCCAGTAGGGATGAGCCAACAGTGGAGCTAGCAGAAAGCTCATGAGCCAGATTAATTTAACCCTGGAGTCCAAATAATGCAGCCAGGTTACTGGTTGCTCCAAGTATAGTCCGATGGGTAGCGATCGCAGTAAATCCATTTTTACTTGTTGTTGGTTATTTGTTGTTGGTTATTTGTTGTTGATGAACAATAACTTTTCAACAAATTACACGCGAGTTGCGCGATTAGCATTGCTCTGAATTTCAGCTTCTCTGGGTTTCTTACCCCGCCACACTAAGCGTATAGGTGTTCCTGTAAATCCCAACTGTTGACGGAATTGACGTTCAATATAACGACGATAATTTTCTCCAAAGCGTTTAGGATCATTGACAAATAGGGCCATGGTTGGCGGTTGACTTTTAACCTGAGTGCCGTAGTATATTTTTCCCTGACGCCCTTGCCGATTAGTCGGGGGAGAGTGCCAGCTAACAGCTTCTTGCAACACTTCATTAATCACTGAAGTAGTAACACGACGCTGGTGCTGTTCTGCTGCTGTATCAACTAAATCGAGAATTTTTTCTACCCGCTTACCAGTTAAAGCGCTGACAAAAATCATTTCGGCCCAATCAACAAAATTAAGCCTGTCTTTGAGCAATTTTTCGTAGTCGTAGATAGTGTAGGAATCTTTGTTAATTGCATCCCATTTATTGACTACAATTACTGCAGCTCGTCCTTCGTCTGCAATTCTACCAGCCAGTTTTTGGTCTTGTTCTGTGACCCCATCAATAGCATCAATAACTAATAAAACCACATCTGACCTACGAATTGCTTTAAAGGCACGATTAATACCAAAAAATTCTGGACCATAATCAACGTTTTTCTTTTTGCGAATCCCAGCGGTATCGATTAGGCGATAAGTTTTCTTGTTAATGCCATTTTCTGTATCATCAGCCCGTTCTACCACCATATCAATGGTATCGCGGGTTGTGCCAGAGATCGGGCTAACAATCGAGCGATTTTGCCCAGTGAAAGCATTAAGTAAGCTGGATTTGCCTACGTTAGGGCGTCCGACAATTGCTACTTTAATCTCAGGAGTATCTGGGAGTGCATCGATAGTTGGTAGGTAGGTAATCAATTGATCAAGCAGTTCACCAGTACCACCGCCATGAATTCCAGAGACAGGAAAGGGTTCCCCTAAACCTAGTTCCCAAAATTGAGATGCTTGAATGATTCCCTGCTGAGGTGATTCGCATTTGTTGGCAGCAAGTAGTACTGGCACCGGTTGTTGGCGTAGCCAATCCGCGATCGCTTCATCAGCAGCAGTCAAACCAAATTGTCCATCAACTACCAAGATTGCAGCACTCGCTTCCTGTAGCACTGCCATTGCCTGTTCTCTAATCATAGGCAAGAATTCGGTATCATCATCAAAGACCAAGCCACCTGTATCAACCACTAAGTATTCTCGGTCTTGCCAGAAAGCAGTGCGATAAGTGCGATCGCGAGTTACTCCTGGCTCATCATGTACAATTGCATCATTTACACCTGCCAAACGATTGGCAATGGTAGATTTACCCACATTCGGGCGTCCAATAATAGCAACAATGGGCAAACTCATAACTAGTAATAAAATTGAGAATTTTTAAATTGGAAATTGACTATTCTCAATTTAACAATACTGGAAGACAAGTTTGACATCCTCCCCAGCCTAAAGGCATGGGGATTCCTACTAGTCGAACAGAGCTAACTGAACGTACTCTCGGTGGGTTGACGCTTCACAGGTTGCTGCTTCTTTTGCAGAAGTCTTACGCCTTCCTCCACGTCCGTTTTGAGTCTCCGAGTGTCCCCCGGCGACTAAAATGTTTTTTGCGGCATTAACATCACGGTCGTGTGTTGCTCCGCAGTTTAGGCAAGTCCACTCTCGAATTGATAGGTCTAGTTTACCACCACCAAACCTACAACAAGAGCAAGTCTGACTGGTTGGCTCCCAACGGTTGATTACTCGAAACTCACGACCATATTTTTCAGCTTTTCCTTCAAGATATGTCCGAAATTGTCGCCAACCCAAATCGCTGATAGCTCTCGAGAGCTTTCGGTTTCTGAGCATCCCTGCAACATTCAAATCCTCCAAGACAATCGTTTGGTTCTCACGAATTATCTGAGTGGATAACTTGTGCAGGAAGTCAGTACGAGTATCTTTCAGCTTGGCTTGCAGTTTAGCCTTACGTTTTCGAGATCGTTCATAACGCTTGCTACCTCTGTTCTTTCTAGATAGGTTCTTACTCAATCTGCCAAGTCGATTGATGCGCTTTTTCAACGGTTTGGGGGCTTGACAGGTCTACCTTTTCGTTGACCTTTACAGGAGTTGAAAAAGTTTTGATAAGCCTGCTCTAAATCGTTCAAAGATTGTTGCAAGGGGACACAAGAAACCTGAGACAACCATTCCCGTTCAGTTGTCCTTTTAGCCTGAGTTATGAACTGTTTTTGGAGTTCAGCATTTTTCGGCTTCTTCTCTCCTGCTTTGTACTGATTGATACAGAAGGTTAAAGCATCATTCCATACCACTCGAACACAGCCAAATAGCTTGGCTAGTGCCATTTGTTGAGATGGTGTGGGATATATGCGGTAGCCGTAACGTGCTTTCATAAGGATATTATACACAATAAATACGTACAATACACCATGAAAAAACGGTTAGACTTTAGGCTTGAGGAGTTCGAGCTTAGAATTCTTGAAGAGTACTGTGCAGCAGTTGGCAGAACCAAATCTGATGTTCTGAGAGAGTTGGTTAGGTCGCTCAAAAAGAGGAAAAAGCCGTCCTAGTGGGACTTTGACAATTTTTTCCTGGCAAAAGGGCTGATACCAAATCCGCTTTACCTAGGGTCTATTCCAAAAAATCAAAGTCTTTGCTGAGAGAGGATTTGGGGATTTGGGTAAGTACCCCACAATAACCGGATTTGGTATGAAAGCCTTACCATGTGCCGATTTTACCTCGAAGAGGTAAAATAGCCCCAAACCCTGACTATGACTGGGTTTAGGTGTTTTCGAGCTAATAATACTGATATATAAGGCTTTCATACCAAATCCGCTTTACCAAGGGTCTATTAAAAAAAATCAAAGCCTTTGTCTGGAAAAGATTTGGTGATTTTGATAAGTACCCCACAATAACCGGATTTGGTATCAGACCTTTTTAGCCCCATTTTTTGTCAAAGTCCCGCTAGAAGGACGGGGCTTCAGGCCCATTTTTTTTGGTGACAAAGATTAGCCTCGATCTTGTTCTTTCCAGCTAATCTTTCCATCTTTACTTGTTTATGGATTAGTTTGAGTAATTCCTCATCTCAGTATTTTGTAACTGATTGGCAGGAATCCTTTCAATTCCAATCAAAGCTTGGCTCACCGCCTTGACAATTGGTGCTGCAACATTTGAACCAAAAGCTTCCCCCTTTGGTTCATCTACTACTGCCACTACTACATAACGAGGAGAGTCCACCGTTAACAGACCAACAAAGCTGGTTATTTTGGCATTGGCGTAATAACCACCGGTAGGACTAGCTTTTTGAGATGTACCAGTTTTACCGGCAATTCGATAGCCTGGAATCTTAGCATTTCTCCCGGTACCCTCATTAACAACAGTTTCCATCATTTCTAGTACTGTCTGAGTGGTTCTCGGTGAGAAAATTGGTCGTGGCGAGGTAAGTGCTGGTTTCCAGTACATTTGCCCCTGAGTATCATAAAGCCCCTTAACCACATAGGGAGTAACTAGCTTACCTCTATTAGCTAGGCAAGAATACATTTGAGCTAGCTGAAGAGGAGTTATGGAAAAACCTTGGCCAAAAGAAGTGGTTGCTACTTCCACCGGCTCAGCCATAAATTGTTGCTGAGTTTTAATTTGTCCTGGTGATTCAAAGGGCAAGTCAGTTTCTAGCTTTTGTCCTAACCCTAGTCTTTCTAGCCAACCATAGTAAACATCTGGCTGTATTTGTTGAATCATCCGTACCATGGCGGTATTGCTCGAATGCTTCAGAATATTGGTGATACTAATCATTCCACGACCAACTTTCTTATGATTAGCAATTTTCCATTTACCGATCTGTATCCAACCTGTGTCGTTGAACTCGCTGTCAGCTTGAATCGCGCCAGTTTCTAAGGCAATGGCAACATTCAGGGGTTTGAATGTTGAACCAGGTTCGTACAAGTCTGCCAACGCCCAGTTTTTAAACAGACTAACATCAAAATCGAAGTACCGATTGGGATTGTAAGTTGGCTCTGAAACCATCGCTAGCAATGAACCATCCAGAGCATCCATAACGATCACTGTGCCACGTTCAGCATTAAACTGCTCAATTTGTTTCTTCAGAGCAAAGCGAGCTGCTCTTTGGAGACGACTATCTAGGGTTAACTGCAACCGCAAGTCATCAATATGTAAAAACCCTTCAGGGACATGATCCGGCATCAGAGCCCCATTACCAGCACGGCTAAGTCGGAGAGTGCGCACAGCACGTTCTAGTAAATTTTCCTGGGAGTATTCCACCCCCGCCTGACCACGATGATCCATATCCACGTAGCCTACCACATCAGATGCTAAATCCTGCTGTGGATAGAAACGGGAGTAGTATTGGATTAGCTCTAGACCATCAACTTGCAGGCTAGCAATCTGGTCAGCTACTTCTTCTGTTAAGGAATGGTCTACCCTAATTCCACTTTTCTTTTGACCGAAGAGTTCTTCTAGCTCAGTTACCGTCTGATTAATAATCGGAGCCAGTAATGCTGCTATCTCCTGCTGAGATCGCTTAAATAACTTCGGATGAGCATATAAAGTGTATACTTGTTGGTCAACTGCTAAAACATTGCCATTGCGGTCAACAATTGGACGTCGGGGGACAAAGGGACGCATATAGACCATCTGTTGCTGCCGTGCTTTTTTCTCCAGTACAGGCCCTTGTAACACTTGCAGCCGATATAAATTTAACGATAGCCCGACTATGCCAGTCATCATTATTACCCAAATAAGCAACACTCTGAAACGGGGCAGTTGAGACAGATGTTGTGAGTTGGGTTTTTTTAGTGTCTGGTTATTACTCCTCAGCTTTGAGTTGGAGCGTCCTCTTAACCCATAATCCATAGCTAGTTAATGGTAATTCTTAGTAACCCAATGGTGTTTTTCCCACTGGTTCTGGCTCACTAGTCTTTTCTCTTGATGCTGTATAGGGTTGATTCTTTGGAACTGGGGGCAAAATAATTGTGTTGTTTTGGGTGGGATTAATTAAACCAGTGGCTGGGCTTTCAGCCTGTTGAGCCAGTTGATTTTTCATGACTTCATTTGCTTTAGTCAATTCTCGCTCATTGCGTTGTAGAGTTTCCAATTTACGGTACTCTTGCGTCCACTGCTGCTGAGTATAAACTGTCCAAGAATAGATAGTAAGAGTAGCCCCAACCAGTAAAAAGGCAATTAGATCTGAGCCGCGCTGCATTGATAACAAGGCTTGCAGCCAGATAGGTGTTGTGCGCCCTGAAGTGTTGATGCGAGTTACATTGTGTCCAACGGCTGTAGATGAGATACTGGTTACTCTAGCAGAATCTCCTAACCTTGCTTCCCTTATCCTGGAGTTGGTAGCAGGTCTTATAGACCGACGTCTTTGAGCAGAAACAAATGGACGAGGGGCAGCATTCATAAGTATTTTGTAGTTCTTCAGTTAGCAGCTAGCGAATAACTGAGCGCTACTCGCTAAAAACTAGACAATAGAAACAATCCTAGCATCAGTTCCCATTTACGCTGCACCTCCAATGAAGCTATACAATTGAGAAATACCGAAATGTGAAAACCAAGCAGTAGGTATTAGCACCTTGAAAACTAGGTTTAGGGAGTTCCAGCTGGAAACGCTTAGCTGGGTAAAAAACCTAAGCAACAAGTACCAAGTCTTTTGATAAGACTCCGTACCGCAGGGCTTGCGGAATCGGGACTCTGTAATGAGTCGAAAGTCTGTGGACATAACGTAAGACGGGGACATAGCTGACAAAAGTTAGTGGTGTACGCAGATGTGGATGAAGCAGAAACCTAAATCGTGAGTTTTAGGCATCCTGCGCTTTTAGCGCTGGGTGGATGTCAAGTTAAAAATGTAGAGTTATAGTGGTCTAGCGTGAAATCTCTTTCGACCCAATCTGTGAAATCAAGAGGAGTGTATGAACAAAAAATTAATTGGTTTACTTCTTTTCCTTAGCTTGGGAGTCGCCTTGACTGGCTGTCCAAAAGACGAAGCAGCTCCTGATGGTGCTTCTCCATCACCAACAGAGTCTCCCGCTGAATCCCCCAGTCCGTCCCCTAGCTAGTTAGAAGCGCGATTGCGTTAGGTTTACTCGGTCGCGATCGCGCTCTACTAGACAGAATTTTAAAGTCGCTCCTTTATTGAGTTAAAAAATCATACTCCTAAGTTTTCTGGATGCTGTTATTGCAATTCAGCACTTCTCACTACTGTCGAAAAGCAAGGCTGGCGTTGGGCTATAAACAAATTGATTATGAAGTCCAGAACTTAAATCCTGGAATTCACGCTTTCAAACTGAAGCCCCTTACTGGTTTGACAACAGTACCAGTTCTTTTACCCCAGCTCACAGATCAACCTTCTGCTATAGGTGACTCGACGGAAATTTTTAAGTTTCTGGAAGCTTACCAACCATCACCACCTTTATTTTTGCCAGATACTCAGCAACAAAACGAAGCTTGGATGCTGGAAGATTGGCTGGATGAAAGCCTTGGTACAGCTACTCGCTTTGTTTACTATGACTTTCGTGCTGGGAAAGGGAAGCACATCGATCCTTCAATATCTAGCCAGCTGGTAATTCAGGTGGTACGGCGTCAGTACGGGATTAACAAAGCGGCGGTGTATCTCGCAGCTGAGAGGCTGAAGAGAGGGTTGGAGGTATTACGATGCCGGTGGGGTGAAAGAGCTTATCTAGTTGGCGATTATCTGAGTGTGGCAGATTTAGCTGCTGCAGCTCTACTCAGTCCTTTGGCCTTGATTCCCCAATATCGTCAGGACTATCCCTGGCTGTTTGAGCGAATTGTGCAAATTCATCAAATTTGTGGAGAACAACTACCTCCTGGATTGAGAGAGGATAAAGTGTGAGGCACGAATTGGGAGCAAGCATCCCAAGGTTGAAATTTCTCGGCTATCAGCTCTTAGCCAAAAAACTGAACGTCGAATGCTGAACGCTTTAAGCTAATTAGCGTTCAGCCTGCACTATATATGTAAAAATGAGATGTACCCTATGAATTTCTCCCAATTACCAATGCCCAATGCTTAACTATCGGTGGCGATGACACAAGGCAGATTCCTTTTTATGTGGCTAGGACTAACTTTGTTGGTGGCAAAACCTGCTGTTGGTTTACCACCACCAGAGGATGTACCGGAAGAGGTTTTGAGGACAGAAATTATCACAGAAGCGCGATCGCCGATTGATGGTAAGCCCTTAACCGCAGCAGAATATGCGCAACTGCAAGCTGAACTAGCTCAAAACCCGATACCTCCCGATGTTAACCCAAAGATCAAGCGGTTGATTTTTTTGCTACGCCTACGCCAAATGCTGCGTACAATCATTCCTTTCTAGAAAGCACTCACGGGTGCGGTGACACCTAAAATAAGGACTTCCAAATAAAAAAATATCCCATCGCTGGGGGAGCTGGGGGAGCTGAGGGAGTAAGAAAAGATAGTCTTGTCCAAAAATTAGCATGATTTATTTCTTGGAGTTCCCTAATGGAACAAACAAATCCTCTTGTCTGGCAAAATATGTAGAAAAAAATAGAATTATATATAAATATTAAAATTATTTCGATTCAATTTCCCATTTTCAAGAGGTAGATAGCTTAATGTCCCAGATAATTACCCCTGAGCAAATTGACCGCATTGTTTGGAATCAGCACCACGACCCCTTCGAGGTTCTTGGGCCCCATCGATTTGAACAGGAGGGTAAAACTGGTTGGGTAGTGCGAGCTTATCTACCTAATGCAGAGGCCGTTTGGGTGGTTTGTCCAGAAGAACGAACAGAACACCCAATGCAATCGGTGCACCACCCTCACTTTTTTGAAGCCAAAATTGAAATATCCGAACTGTCAAATTACCAGTTACGGATTAAGGAAGGAGAACATGAGCGCTTTAGTTATGATCCTTATGCCTTCAGCTCTCCAATGCTGACACCATTAGATTTGCATTTATTTGCCGAAGGGAATCATCATCGCATCTATGAAAAACTTGGTGCTCACCCAACCCAAATCAATGGCGTTAAAGGTGTCTACTTTGCTATTTGGGCTCCCAATGCTCGTAATATTTCAGTTTTAGGAGATTTTAATCACTGGGATGGACGCAAACACCAGATGCGTAAAAGTGATAGTGGTATTTGGGATTTATTCATTCCTGAAGTTGGTGTTGGGGAACACTACAAATACGAAGTCAAAAATTATGAGGGACACATTTACGAAAAATCTGACCCCTATGGTTTCCAACAAGAAGTCCGCCCAAAAACAGCATCTATTGTTACTGACTTAGATGCTTACACCTGGAATGATCCAGATTGGATGGAGCGTAGGCGTCACAGCGATCCTCTAGCTCAACCAATTTCTGTTTATGAGGTTCATTTGGGTTCCTGGCTTCATGCATCTTCTGGTGAACCGGCGTTGGATGAAAAGGGCAATCCTGAACCTGTAGTCACAGTTTCAGAGCTGAAACCGGAAGCGCGATTTCTTACCTATCGGGAACTAGTAGATAAGCTGATTCCTTATGTCAAGGAGTTGGGATTTACCCACATTGAACTCCTGCCAGTTGCGGAACATCCTTTTGATGGCTCTTGGGGATATCAGGTAACAGGTTACTATGCTTCTACTTCCCGTTATGGGACTCCAGAAGACTTAATGTATTTCATTGACCAGTGCCACCAAAATGATTTAGGAGTAATAGTAGACTGGGTTCCTGGTCATTTTCCCAAAGATGGTCATGGTTTAGCTTTCTTTGATGGCACTCACCTTTATGAACATGCGGATCCTCGTAAGGGTGAACATAAGGAATGGGGCACATTAGTTTTCAACTATAACCGCAATGAAGTGCGTAATTTCTTGGTTGCCAATGCTTTGTTTTGGTTCGATAAGTACCATATCGATGGGATGCGTGTCGATGCTGTTGCTTCCATGCTTTACCTAGACTATTGTCGTAAGGATGGAGAATGGGTAGCTAACGAATATGGTGGCAGGGAAAACATTGAGGCAGCTGATTTCTTACGTCAGACTAATAATGTGCTCTTTAGCTACTTTCCTGGTGCACTCTCGATTGCTGAAGAGTCTACAGACTGGCCAATGGTATCTTGGCCTACCTATGTAGGAGGTTTAGGCTTTAATTTAAAGTGGAATATGGGCTGGATGCATGACATGCTGGACTACTTCCACATTGATCCCTGGTTCCGCCAGTTTCATCAGAATAATATAACCTTCAGTATGTGGTATCACCACTCTGAAAACTATATGTTAGCCCTTTCTCATGATGAAGTAGTTCACGGTAAAAGCAATATCATCGGGAAGATGCCGGCAGATGAGTGGCAGAAGTTTGCCAATGTCCGTTGCTTATTTACCTATATGTTCACTCATCCTGGTAAGAAGACTTTATTCATGAGTATGGAGTTTGGCCAATGGAGCGAGTGGAATGTCTGGGCAGATCTAGAGTGGCATTTGCTGCAATATGAACCCCATCAAAAGTTGAAACAGTTTGTTAGTAAACTCCATCAGCTTTATCGTAGTGAACCAGCTCTTTATGGGCAAGATTTTGCTGAAGAGGGTTTTGAGTGGATTGATTGTAGTGACAATCGCCATAGTGTAGTCTCGTTCATTCGCCGTGCTAAGGATGCTGATGATTTTATCGTCACAGTCTGCAATTTCACCCCTCAACCCCATAGTCACTATCGTGTTGGAGTACCAGAAATCGGATTCTACACAGAACTGTTCAATAGCGATGCCCGCGAATACGGTGGTAGTAATATAGGTAATTTAGGAGGCAAGTGGACAGATGAGTGGTCATTTCATAATCAGCCTTACTCCCTAGATTTATCCTTGCCACCATTAGGGGTATTGGTTTTGAAGTTAGATCGAGAAAAGACCGCAAAAGTTATCCAAAAGCCTGTAATCTAAGGGTTTGTTAGGTGTTAGGTGTTGGGTTTTTCTGTACTCTTAACACCTAAGCACAGACTGAGCCAACCGAATAAGGTAGGTGGGCAAAAATGGGCAATTTATCAGTTCAATTGTTAAAGATATTCATTTTGCCCACCAATCCTGATTTGGTAGCAATTAAGGTGGGCATTGTCTTGAATTATCTTTATCTTGCTTATGATTCGTCCTTCAGTCCCATTCTGCTCGAAGTTGCTGCTGCCATGCTAGAGCATCTATTCCTGCAAAAGACTGTATTTTCCCTGCCAGTGCATTGAAAAGTAACCGCTTAACTAAGGAAAGTAAATTCAATCGAGTGGACATTTTAGCCAGAAGTACTCAGGGAGAGTTACTACTAATCGAAGTACAAAATGATACGGAACAAGACTATTTTCACCGTATGCTCTACGGAAGTTCCACTCTGATCACAGAGTATCTTAATCGAGGGGAAGCCTACGAAAAGATTAAAAAGGTGTACTCAATTCATATTGTCTATTTCCCTTTAGGCAGAGGAGATGATTATGTGTACGAAGGGCGTGTGCAGTTTCGGGGTAGACATTTAGATGACAAGCTAGAGCTGTCTCAAACTCAGCAAGAGTTATTTAAGAAAAAAGAAATACATGAAATTTTTCCTGAATACTATCTGTTGAAAGTCAACAACTTTGATGATGTGACTAAGGATAGTTTGGATGAATGGATATACTTTTTGAAAAATAGTGAGATTAAGGAGGAGTTTTCTGCCCAGGGATTAACAGAGGCAAAGGAACGTCTGCGGCAGGAGCATTTATCTGAGGAAGAAAGTGCAGTCTACAAGCAATATTTGCAGGATAGGCAGTATGAGAACAGTATTATCTCGACAACGAAAGCAGCAGCGGAGTTGGAAGGAAAGAAGAAAGAGAAACGCGATATTGCCAGAGCTATGAAACAGTCAGGGAGCAAGTTTGAGTTTATTGCCCAGATAACAGGGTTATCGTTAAGGGAAGTGGAGGAACTCCCCTAGTAGCGACGCTCTATTAAGATAACTTCTATTAGCAGCCCTATTAGGGATGAGTTAACTTTACTCCCAATCTGTTACTTCTGGTGCTTCTGCTGGCATCGGAAAGAGTAATCCAAAATCAGTCTGACGCTGGTTTAGTGGTTCTTCCGTCAGCTTCAACAAAGTTTCATAGAAGAAGAAAGACACACCAGCAAATCCTCGGTTGCGTACTGCCTCAACTTGCTGCCGGATTTGTGACATAGAAACAGATTTGTTTTTTAAACCAGTCAAGATGCCTATGCTGACAGGGATACGACTGTGTGCTGCTTTCACTTCTGGCTGCTGTAATTCTGAGATAAAGCTCTCAAAGCTGTCTCGATAAATCTGTACAATCAGCTCATCTACTAAACCAAGCTGTACCCAATTTTCCCAATCGGCGAGAAAGAATTGGTAGGAGAAACGCTGGGGATTAGGAGATATAGAGATGATAACCTCTTGTTTGCGGTCTTTAATTGCCTGCACCATTTGCTTGAGGAAATCAGTTATTTTGTTTGCTCGCCAGTTTAGCCATTCAGGATCTTTCGAGTCGGTAGGTGGAGATGTTCCTTGGTGTTCTTGTTTGTATAACTCTACAGTGAAATCATCGTAACCCAAATCCGATGGCAAGCCGAAATGGTCATCAAATTGGAGACCATCAATATCATAGTTGCTGACAATCTCGATCGCTAAATTCTGGATGAATTGCTGCACCTCTGGCATAAAGGGATTTAGCCAGACACGCTCATGGGTGCCTTCTTGCTTAGTCTTTACCCCCTCTGCATTTTGAGTGAGCCAATCAGGATGGTGTTTCGCTAATTCAGAATCAGAGGGTGCCATGAAGCCAAATTCAAACCACGGAATGACTCTCATATCTTGTTGATGTCCCACTTTAACAATTTCTTGGAGGACATCTCGTCCCTTTAATCCCAATTCCGGTTCAAATGGTTCCTCTAAGGGTGTTGCAATTCGCGCTAATTCGCCAATCACCCCTTTGGCAATCTTACTTGGATAAAGAGTATAGCCCCAATTCCAGACCGTAGGATAGACAGTATTAAAGTTCAGCTGTTTGAGGAGTTGCAGAGCACTAGTTGTGTTTTCGCTAGAAAACAGAACATCGCTATCAATATTCGTCAGCCAGACTCCCCGTAACTCGGTGTTATTGGGTGTCGAAATCTCCCCATGGGCAATATACTGAGTAGGCACTTCCGCAGAGCCACTAATAACTTGCTGCTGTGGCAACTGTTCTATGTAAGATTGTGTCCCATTCTCTGGGATATTACTAAACTGTGTCTGAGGATAAGCAACCGTTGGCTTCCACAGTGCCATCATTATGCCTAAAACAAATAAGAAAACTAACCAAGCTGGACGCCCAAAAGTGTGCTTTAAAGAAACCAACTCATTCACCCAGATTGTCAACAAGCTTTTGAGAAACCGTTTCATAGATACTGAATTATGGATATGACACAATTAACGCAAATATCTGGCATTATTGGAGAATGACTTGGATCACGGGTTAAAGGTTACAGAGCAAAGAGTATAACATCAGCTAAGACGCAAGTTTTCATCAAAAGTTCATCCCCAGGGGGTGAGGGGTGAGCGAAAAAAAGGGTGGGGAGATAGGGAGATGAGGAGATGGGGAGATAGGGAAATAAAGGAGAACTAAAGGCTTTCTTAAGCCAGGATTCAGTAAATTACGGACAATTACAGACCTAGATTGAGACAGTTACGTGAAAATACTGAGACAAGTGTCCAGTTTTCTATACCGAGCATTAAACTCTCTCCTTAAAAAGGTTTCAGACTACTGAGGAAGAAGCTTGATTCTATATAACTTAGACATTTGTTTATATCTCATGACATTTATTAAGTCATCCTACTAAGCAATAAATTCAGTATTTTTCCTGATTGTGCAACGCTTAGTATTGCTATATTGTTAAATCTGTTAAATAGAACATAGCTTGAGTTTGCTATTTTGCCTGGGCAATGCCATTTTATCTAAGTTAGCTGTACGGTTGTAGAGAGACCAATCGCCAACAATTGGGGAATGCTATTTATGCCTTAACTACCTTGTCCAGAAAGGTATCAGGACTCCTGGGCAACCTTTATTATTTAAATATTTGCTTGAACAATTCCAGTGATACCGGTAAGAATATGCAGTATGCTAATTCTTGAGATACTCTACCACTGTAGAATTATTGGGTAGTTCATTTTAGACTGTATTGCAAATTGTAATGGCTGCGATCTATCTTGAGTACTTGATTACATATTTAGCCTAATGTGTCAATATATTTAAGTTTTATTACGAACATAAGGATTTCTGGACACCCAGACTGTGGTTTTCCATTAACTAGCGTCGGGCAATCCTCGGCTCTTACAAAATCCAAGACAACTATCAACTGAAAAATTAAAATACCAAGTTCACTTTGTGTGTTCCTATGATTAAACACAATAACGCGGAATACGTGGTTGAGAGTAACCAGGAATCCATCGAAAGGCTTGTCAGAGCGATCACTTTGTCTGAGGGTCAGTTTTCACTGATCTTAGTTTGTTGCAACCGTCTGCCCTTACGACGAAAAATACTGAAACAATTGATAAAACGATCCTCAGTCCCAATCCAAGAGATAACTCTCCATCCATCGGTCAAGAGACTTTTCACAACGATAGAAACGTCAGTGGAAGGTTCACCACCTCTAGCCTTGATAGTCTCTGGTCTAGAGTCAGTTGTTGCCATTGATCAGGTATTAAGTTCAACGAACCTTGTGCGGGATGAGTTTCGCAAACAGTTTCCATTTCCTCTAGTGTTGTTGATCAATGATGAAATTCTACAGAAATTAATTCGACTGGCGCCCGATTTTAAGAGTTGGTCGGCAAACCCGATTCGATTTCAAGTTTTAGGGAACCATCATCACTCTAAGTGTGCGGCAATCACTGCATAATAGTAACTTGGCTGTATGAATTATGGCACCTGACCTATGACCCCTAACCCCCCATTACTTCAAGTGTGATATGTTGTCTCTGAAGAAACAAGGCAGGAGGCTCAGAGGGAAAAAGATATAGTTTCCTAAGAATAGGATATCAGGGAATCAGCGACTTGAAATTCCTTAGCTTGGAAGGTTCTTTGATGTGTCAAGCCCTAAAATAGGAGATGAGGGTTATGTCAGTTTTTCTGACAGGGAGGGCATAATCATGAAGCTAATCTTGAATAAAATATTCCCTAGACTAGCTGGTACTGTAGCTCTAGCACTCACAACTGTGACATTACTTGGTAGAGGAGTTTCCGCTATCGAGGTTGAAATTAAACCGCAAGTACTCAATGGCTTACATTATCCAACCAGTTCTCAACAGTTCTTTGAGCGAGGAAAACGTAACTTTGAGCAAGAAATTCAACTGATGCTCCAGAGACTGCAATCATCCCCAGAAACTTTACTACATATTACGGATGAGCTGCCAGCAGAGATTCGTGAAGAATGGCTTAGGCAAGAAGAACTATGGCTCCAGGAAAATCTTCAAATTGAGCCGCAAGATAGTATTTAACATTCCTCTAGGATGCTTGAATTGCTCTAGCACGACAATCTCTTAGCCAGAGGCTAACTGCCTGACCTATGATCCAATTGCTACTCTCCTGAGGTGGCATCGGGGGATTTTCTGGTGAAGAGGAACCAATTTGAGTAAACATCATTGCTAAGCGCCAACCATCAGTGGTTTGCGTTAGAAATAGCCAGTGAAAACTTTGGGAGTCCAATGTTTTTACCCCTATATACTGCCTTTCTAGGGTAGTTAGGAATACTTGTTTGGGTTGCTCCTCTTCCAGGGTTGTGACTTTTGGGCTATATTGACCAGGACCAAGGGTGAGGGGTTCAAACTCTGGATTTCCTGCCAAAAGAACATATCTGGAGTCATCAGCAGTTCTATCCAAGCGCCGAGATCTTTGAATCACTCGATTAGCATAGTTGGGTAAATCCTCAATCATCAGAGGGATTAATGCCTCTACATCATCTGGGCAAGCTTTTATTGAAGTATCAGCAATCTGAAGTAGGTTATTAAACTGAGATCTTGCACCAAGTCGGAAATTGACCTGTGAAGCTAGGGAGCAACCCACCCCTAACCCCTCCAAGGAGGGGAACTGAGGAGCTCCGGAGCAGTGATAAGATTGGAGGGTTTCAGTACTGAAATTGATTGTTATTTTTTCGCTTGTTAAGTATTTATGTACTGGTGCAAGATCTGAATTAAGGCGAGAAGTTTGTGTCCCATCGTCGAAGGGCTTACTCTCGTATGACATAGCGCCCTGCAATCCCAAGCAACTAATCAGTAGCAATCCACAATATCTTAGCCTAGACATCAGCTGTCGCTAACTCCTCACAAATCCTCTCCCAAGCAGCAACTGGATCACTAGCAGCAGTAATTGGTCGCCCAATAACTAAATAATCGGCACCAGCTTTGATGGCAGCAGCGGGAGTCATTGAGCGCTTTTGATCACCTGTTTTTGCCCAACTAGGTCTTACTCCTGGACAAATTAGCAGAAAATCATCTCCACAAACTCGCCGTAGTTGCTCCACTTCCTGAGGAGAACAAACAGCCCCCTGCAAACCTGCCTCTTGAGCTAGTAATGCCATCTGTAGGGCATATTCTGGTAATTCAAGAGGAATTTTCAGGTCAAAAGCCAAGTCCCTTGAGTTGAGACTAGTAAGCAAGGTAATGGCAATTAACTTAGGAGGTGGATATCCTGCTTCCTCTGCTCCCTCTTGAACAGCTGCTACAGCTCCCTTGAGGGCACTGCGACCAGCAACTGCATGAGTTGTGATTAAATCGACACCATAGGCGGCTGCAGCACGACAAGCACCAGCTACAGTATTGGGAATGTCATGGAACTTGAGGTCGAGAAATATTTGCTTTTGCCGTTCTTTGAGAACAGGCAAAATACTAGAACCAGTGCTAACAAATAGCTCTAGCCCGACTTTCCAAAAACTAACTTGAGGCAACTGCTCTAACAATGCGATCGCTTCTGTCTCAGTTGCCACATCCAAAGGCACAATAATCCGATTTTCTCTACCCATCTACTTTTATCGCTGTGCTGCACTAGTACAAGAAGGCAGAAGACAGGAGGCAGGAGGCAGAAGGGAAGAAAGCTTGTAAGGTAAGCTTTTTAATATTTTTTCACGCTTTGGATTATTGCCGCCGTGCTGCACTAGTTCATAACTTGCCTGACTTCTAAATTCTAAATTCTAAATTCTAAATTCTTAAAGTATCAACCGCACAAATCTCTTTTTCCCAACTTGTAAAACCTTACCTGCGAGGAATTCAGCTGAATCGAAGGTGAGGTCAACTTCAGAAATGCGATCGCCATCCAACCTTACCGCCCCTCCTTGAATCTGTCGTCGCCCTTCGCCACTACTTTTGCACAAACCACTGGTATTGAGAATATAGAACAACTTAGCGGGAAATTGTACTTGAGATAGAGAAAATTCGGGTACTGCATCGCCTGTGGTAGTGGCATCTCCCTGCACCAAATTCATTGCTGCTTGTTGAGCTTCCTTGGCCGCCGCCTCTCCATGATACTGGCTGACAATATTGAGAGCCAGTTGTTTTTGGCGATCGCGTGGAGATTCCGGAAGTTTCTCTAAAGGTAAATTGGTTAGCAATTCATAATATTGATCTAACAAATTATCTGGTATTTTTTCCAACTTGGAGTACATGGAGAGAGCATCTTCTCTCAAACCAACATAATTTCCCAGAGACTTCGACATTTTCTGTACCCCATCTGTTCCTAGCACAAGCGGTGTCAACAGTCCAAACTGAGGTGTTTGTCGAAAATGTCGTTGCAAATCTCGCCCCACAGCAATGTTGAATTTTTGGTCAGTGCCCCCTAACTCTACATCAGCATTCACTGCCACTGAATCGTAGCCTTGCAGCAAGGGGTAGAGAAATTCATGAAGATAAATAGGACTTTCCTGCTGATATCGTAGGGCAAATCCCTCCTTTGCCAGCATTTGCCCTACAGTCATAGTAGCTAACAACTCGATAATTTTTGACAAATCCAGCTCTTTAAGCCACTCTGAGTTGTAGCGAATTTCCAGCTTGCCTGGTGTTTGGAAATCCAAAATTGGTCGCACCTGCTCCAAATAAGTCTCAGCATTTTGCTGAACCTGGGTTGGTGTCAATTGTGTTCGTACTTCCGATTTCCCAGTAGGGTCACCAATTTGAGCTGTAAAATCCCCAATAATCAGTACAGCAGTATGACCAGCATCTTGAAAGGCTCGCAGCTTCCGCACGGGAATACTATGACCAAGATGGATATCTGGGGCAGTGGGGTCAATTCCCAACTTGATTCTCAAAGGATGGTCAGTTTTCTCTAGGCGTTGAGCTAAGTTCTCACTTGGGTTTTGGGACTCCGGTTGGTCAGGAAAAATTTCAGTGACGCCTCGGTAGAGCCAAGCCAAGTCATCGGGAGTTAGAGAGTTGGACATTAGACTTCTTGCAGAATTAGGGAACAGGGAACAATCTACTACCAATCTCAAAAAAGATAGACTAACATTAATTTGCATAAAATGCCACAATATCTATATTTGAGAAGTTATCCTTTGGGAATTGGGAATTGGGAATTGGGAATTGGGAATCAAAAAAAGAATAGTTACTAATTATCTTTCTCCCTGTTCCCTTAGCTCCCTCAGCTCTCCCAGCTCCCTTACTATAGTTGAGATGTTCTTCAAGTAAACTAAATTATCTGTGATCCTGATTACTGCTAATAATTGATGTAATCACGTATAACCAACTATTGATTCCAAAGTTGCCGTCGTCTCTAGAATTGCTGTCTTTTTAAGTGAGGAAGTGAAATCCCTGTGTCGTCTAGCACCGTTCAACAAAAACAACAGAAGCAAGATAAGAAAAGCGGTTCATCACCAGCTTTTCAGTTTGTGCAAGGAGTTGCTCAGGTAACAGGTGGGACTGTCCTTGGCATCACCATGTTAACTAGCTCGCTCTTTGCCGGTGGATTGGTTGGCTTAGCGACGAGTTTCCGCAACCTCCCAGATGTAAGAGTACTACGAGGCTATGTACCGACAGAAACAACTTATATTTATGACATCAAGGGTAAGCACCTTACCAGTATCCACGGTGAAGCTAATCGCGAAGTAGTTAAGTTAGACCAAATCAGCCCGCAACTTAAGCGAGCTGTGCTAGCAATGGAAGATAGCCGCTTCTATTCTCACCAAGGAATAAATCCCAACAGTATTGGTCGAGCTTTTAAGGCAAACTGGGAGAGTGGTTCAGTGGTTGAAGGTGGATCAACCCTAACCATGCAATTAGTAAAAAACCTATTTCTGTCGCGAGAGCGTAAATTCAGCCGCAAAATTGCTGAAGCGGTGCTAGCAATCAGAGTCGAGCAAATTTTCGCCAAAGATCAGATTTTGGAACTGTACCTCAATCAAATCTATTGGGGTCACAATAACTATGGCGTACAAACCGCCTCTGAAAGCTACTTTGCTAAATCTGCCTCGGATCTTACCTTGGCAGAGTCAGCGATGTTAGCAGGAATAATTCAATCTCCGGAAGAATATAGTCCTTTCCTAAATTACAAAAAGGCAAAGGAGCGACAATCAATTGCCTTAACGCGGATGCGAGAGTTGGGATGGATTACGGCTGAAGAAGAAGCCGCAGCTCGCAAGCAACCTTTGGGTATAGGTAAAAGTACTTCATGGAAGGTTAGTGAACTCCCATCTATTACAGAAGCAGTAGTTGCAGAATTGAATGAGCGATTTGGTAAAGATACTGTCCAGAAAGGGGGTATGCGAGTCCAGACCACGATTGACTACAATTTCCAAAAGAGGTCTGAAGAATTTATCGCCAGGGCTCATCGTAACTTAGGGATTTACGCTGATCAAGTGGCTCTAGCAGCGGTGGATCCTCGAACCCATTTCGTCAAAACTATAGTTGGTAGCGTTAACTATGAAAAGAGTCAGTTCAACCGCGCTATCCAATCTCGGCGTCAGCCTGGTTCGTCTTTCAAGCCGTTTGTTTACTATACTGCTTTTGCCACCGGTAAGTATACACCCTACTCCACGGTTATGGATACTCCAGTGAGCTACCGGGATGGTTCTGGCTATTACTCTCCCAGAAACTATGGCGGTGGCTATTCTGGTGCTGTGACAATTCAAACTGCCTTGAGGCAGTCTCTTAATGTTCCGGCAGTGAAGCTTGGTAAAGCAGTAGGGCTTGACAAAGTAATAGAAGTATGTCGTATTCTAGGTATTAAAAGTCCGATGGAACCTGTGACCTCTTTGCCACTAGGAGCTATTGGTCTCACACCTTTGGAAATGGCCGGAGCCTTTGCTACTTTTGCCAATAATGGTTGGCATTCTGACCCAACTATCATTGTTCGAGTAACAGATAGCGAAGGCAACATTTTACTAGATAATACACCTAAACCTAAGCTGGTTCTTGACCAATGGGCTGTCGCATCTCTGAACCATACCCTGATAGGGGTGATTAACGGTGGTACAGGAAAAAAAGCTTACATTGGACGTCAGGCAGCAGGTAAAACAGGCACAACTTCCTCAGAGCGAGATGTCTGGTTTGTAGGATATGTACCACAGATGGCAGCAGCCGTTTGGATTGGTAATGATGACTATAGACCACTATGGGGAGGAGCAACAGGTGGTGGATATGCTGCACCAGTCTGGAGGCAATTTATGTATATGGCTCTAGACGGTAAACAACAGGAATATTTCCCCTTACCTTCTAAATATCCTCGTCCTTAGGGATGTTTCAATCGGTAATCATGCTAATCAGAACCCATCCCGTTGAATCATATGATTGTAGTGCGAGCATCTTGCTCGCTGGGGTGTGGTCTTGGGTAAAGTTATGCTAGCTCAAAGCATTACTAGGTAGGGCTTGCTGTATAAGTGTGGAAGCTATGCTAAACAAAGCTTTCAAGCATTTTGCAAGCGAAATAAGTGCAAGTAAATTATACCTTTTGGCTCAAAAAGCTTGCACAATTGAAAAAATCTGGGAG
>JAAHGL010000117.1 GCA_010692635.1 Symploca sp. SIO2C1
CTGAGTTGGAGGTGAATAATACTACCCTTTCCGGTGGGGTGGCTGATGCTGGAGGAAATAATGGTAGCAATGGTGGGGGGATTTTCAATCTGGGAACCCTGACTCTGAACAATAGCACCGTTTCTGGGAACCAAGCAATTGGCAGCGACGGCGGCGACGGCGGCGACGGCGGCAACGGCGGCGACGGCGGCGACAGCAACGGCGGTGGCATTTTCAACACAGGGAGTATAGAGCTTAGTAATTCTACTATTTCCGGGAACTCTGTTAGCGGCGGCGACGGCGGCTTCGGCGGCTTCCGCGACAACGACGGCGGCGTCGGCGGTGACGGCGGCGTCGGCGGCAACGGCAGCGGCGGTGGCATTTTCAACACAGGGAGTATAGAGCTTAGTAATTCTACTATTTCCGGGAACTCTGTTAGCGGCGGCGACGGCGGTAACGGCGGCGACGGCGGCGGCGGCAACGGCGGCGACGGCGGCGACGGCGGCGACGGCGGCAACGGCGGCAGCGGCAGCGGCGGCGGCATTTTCAACACAGGGAGTATAGAGCTTAGTAATTCTACTATTTCCGGGAACTCTGTTAGCAGCGGCAACGGCGGCGTCGGCGGCCGCGGCAGCTACGGCGGCTTCTTATTAGGCTACAGCGGCGGCTACAGCGACTACAGCGGCGGCCAAGGTGGCAAGGGGGGCGATGGCGGCAACGGGGGCGACGGCGGCGGCATTTTCAACACAGGGAGTATAGAGCTTAATAATTCTACTATTTCCGGGAACTCTGTTAGCGGCGGCAACGGGGGCGACGGCGGCAACGGGGGCGACGGCGGCTACGGGGGCAACGGCGGCTACGGGGGCAACGGCAACGACGGCAACGGCGGCGGCATTTTCAACGGAGGGAGTATAGAGCTTATTCATTCTACTATTTCCGGGAACTCTGTTGGAGGCGGCGACGGGGGCGACGGCGGCAACGGCGGCAACGGCGGCTACTTCTACGGCTACGGCTTCTACGGCGACTTCCGCGGCAACGGCAACGACGGCAACGGCGGCGGCAGCGGCTTCCGCGGCGACGGCGACGGCGGCGGTATTTTCAACATTGGAAATGGGGTGGATAATTCCATTGTAACAATTGGCAACAGCATTATTGCTGGCAATACTGCCCCTACAGACCCTGATGTCGGCAGAAACGATCTTACTAATAATGCCCCCATTATCGATAGTGGGAACAACCTGATTGGTGCCGATACCCTAGGGGTATTTACCACCAGCACCCTTGTGGGGGATGCAATGAACCCCATCGACCCTCGACTAGCACCATTAGCAGATAACGGTGGCCCCACCCAAACCCATGCCCTTCTACCGGATAGTCTTGCTCTCAATGAAGGAAGTAATGCCCTCGTACCAATGGGTTTAACCACGGATCAACGGGGTGAAGCACGGATTAGTGGTGCTGCAGTCGATATTGGTGCTTTTGAACTCCAACTACTATTGAGTATTTCAGGAGGTAATAACCAGAATACCACTGTCAATACTGCCTTTGCTAATGACTTGCAAATTCAAGTTACCGATGAATTCGACAATTTTGTACCAGGAGTAACTGTTACCCTCACTCCTCTCGGCACAGGAGCCGGTGCTAACTTAGCTAATACTACCTTAACTACCGACGCCTCTGGTGTTGCCACTACTACAGCCACGGCTAACACCATTGCCGGGAACTATCAAGTTGCAGCAACTTCCACCGGAATTACTGGGGTTAACTTCGACCTGACCAACAATCATGGTGCTGCGGCTATCTTAAATATCTTAACCGGCAATAACCAGAGTGCCGATGTCAACAGTGCTTTTGCTAATAGCTTGCAAATCCAAGTTACCGACGAATTCGGCAATGTAGTGCCAGGAGTAACCGTTACCTTTACTGCTCCCGGCACAGGAGCCAGTGCCAGTTTCAGTAGTATTTCTTTAACCACTGATGCTGAAGGTTTAGTTAGTACTACTGCAACGGCTAACTCGATAGGAGGAAACTATCAAGTAGGAGCCAATATCGGAGTGACTGAGGTTAACTTCGATTTGACTAATATTTCTACTCCAGCAATAGTCACTCCAGCAATAGTCACTCCAGCAATAGTCACTAATGATTCTAATACTAACAACAACCCCGATTTTACCCCCATTTGGCAATCAGTATTAGAAGAGTTACCCGAATATGGATTAGAGGAGTCTGCTTGTACAACTACCCCAACTGTAGTCATCAATTCTACCGAAGAGGAGGAGGAAATTATTGAGGCAATAGAAACAGAAATTCAACGCAATCAAAATTGTCAGCCTGTGGTTAATAGCGATAAATAATCAGGTACGTAGGGGCGCACCGACGTGCGCCCTCCAACGATGTACGCTGTAAATCAAACCACCCCAGCGCCTTGTGTACCTATCCTATTACCGGGGCGGGTTTAGGTAGGGCTTGCTGAATAAGTAACAAGTAAAAAGTAACAACTAAGAAGGAATGAAGCATTTATCCTCGTGGGTGAGCACTTCCATTCCCCAAGGTTACTCAGAGATTTCCCATGAAAGTGCAAGGAAAATAAGCTTCTATAGACCATTTCCTTGCACAAGGCTTGGTCAAAAAATCATTGAAAGCCAAGTATGGCATAGCTTCCACACTTGTTCAGCAAGCCCTAGGTAATTGACTTTGTCGATAGCGAAAGATGGTTGGTGAACCTGCCCCTACAAACCTACCACACAGTAAAAATATGAGGAGAAAGATGACAATTCAACAAGTGAGTGCATCGAGCAATATTCTACTACTGTTGGGATTAGTTACCCCCACCGTAGCTACAGAACTTGCACCAAATACAAATCTTATCAGCCAATCCCCCCAAGAACGTACCGACCCTGCCAACCCTAATCAAGACTTTCTCCAACCGGTAGAACCCATCACTCCTCCTCCAGATGAGGAACCCCTCTTCCCCCAACCGGAAGAAACAACTCCTCCTCAACTTCCCGATAGTGCCAGCTTCCCCATCGAAAGGATTAATGTCGAAGGCAGCACCGTCTTCACCTCAGCAGACTTTGCTCCCCTTATCGAACCCCTAACGGGACAAAATGTCACCCTTAACCAACTCCGGGGAGTTACCGATGCCATTACCCAACTGTACCTAGAGGAAGGTTATATTAACTCCCGCGCCTTACTCTTAGAACAAACTATCACCGATGGAGTAGCCACCATCGAAGTCATTGAAGGGACAATTACTGATATCGAGATTACTGGACAAAAGGGTTTTCGTTCCAATTATTTTACCTCTCGCCTCAACCGGGGTATTGATACTCCCCTCAATGTTAATCAACTAGAAGACCAACTGCGCTTATTACAAATTAATCCCTTAATCGAAGATATCGAGGTAGACTTACAGCCAGCAGAAGAAACTGGGGAAAGTATCCTCCGCCTCCAGGTAGAAGAAGCACCCCCCTGGTTTGGTTCTGCCTTTATCGATAACTACTCTGCTGCTAGTGTCGGATCAGAGCGTTTTGGCCTCAGCGGTGGCTATCGTAACCTAATCGGTGTGGGGGATGTCTTCACTGCCACCGGTACTCGCTCCTTCACCGGCGGCTCAACTATCTTTGATTTTAACTACCTTGTCCCTTTCAATGCCCTCGATGGCACAATACAATTAAGAACAACCATTGATCGCAACGAGGTTACCCAATCTCCCTTTGACGAATTAGGTATCGAAGGGGAATCAGAAACCTATGAAATCTCGGTACGTCAACCAATAAAGCGCAGTTTCCAAGAAGAATTTGCCCTCTCTGTCGGTTTAAACCATCGCGACGGACAAACTTTCCTCTTTGATAATGTGGGTACTCCCTTCGGCAGCGGTGCAGAAGCCGACGGTACTAGCCGCACCACAGTTTTGAGTTTTGGTCAAGACTACCTACGCCGGGATAACCTAGGAGCTTGGGTATTGCGCTCTCAGTTCAACTTTGGTCTAGACTTATTAGATGCTACCATCAACCCTGAGCCTATCCCCGATGGTCGCTTTTTCAATTGGAATGGTCAAGTACAACGCATCCATCAGTTAACCCCACAACAACTGTTAATCGTTCAAGGGAATATCCAACTCTCTCCCGATAGTCTGTTAGGTTCCCAACGTTTTACCATAGGGGGAGGTCAAACTTTACGGGGCTATCGCCAAGGAGCCCGTTCCGGGGATAATGGTTGGCGACTATCGGTAGAAAACCGTATTACCTTAATCCAGGGACAACCAGGAATATCTTTATTGCAAGTTGCTCCTTTTGCCGATATGGGCATAGTTTGGAATAATCCCAGTAATCCCGATCAAATTGCCAATGAACATTTCTTGGCTGGTTTAGGGACAGGTATTATCTATTCTCCCATTGAAGACTTAACCCTAAGGATGGATTTTACAATACCCTTGGTGAATTTGAGCGATCGCTCCACCAATATCCAAGACGATGGTATTTACTTTAGCGTCAACTACAATTTGTGAGAAGGTTTATATATAGGCCCACACCTTTCCCATTATGAAATAATCATACCACAAAACAACCCTAAAGCGATCGCAAACTCTGTAACAATACTAAACTGAGATCTTGCACCAAGTCGGAAATTGACCTGTGAAGGTAGGGAGCAACCCACCCCTAACCCCTCCAAGGAGGGGAACTTGGGAGCAGGCAGCAGTGATAAGATTGGACGGTTTCAGTACTGAAATTGATTGTTCTTTTTTCAGTTATTAAGTATTTATGAAAAGAGTGCAAGATCTGAGTAAAGCTAATAATTTGTTCTCAATTTTCAATAAGATATTTAGCTAGTCCGGGAGAAGCCCCACGTCCTACCCCGTAGGGAATGTTATAAAAAAAATAAAAGTAAATTATTATAGGATGTTCAAATTACCACAGATATCTGTAGTAAGTATTCTCTTCATCACCTTGCTGCTGTCACTCCAGAACCGTGCTGAAGCTGTTGTCAAACTTCCTCACCTGATATCCGATAACATGGTGCTTCAAAGAAATGAGAAAGTACGGATATGGGGGTGGGCAGATGAAGGTGAGAAGGTAACCGTCTCGTTTAACGATCAGAAACACTCCACTCGAGCAGGTAAGGATAGAACCTGGGAGATCAAACTTACTCCCATGCAGGCTAACAGCGAACCTCAGAGCATGACCATTTCTGGGAGTAACTCAATTACACTCTCTAACATTCTCATTGGGGAAGTATGGATTGGATCCGGGCAGTCGAACATGCGCTTTGCCCTAAAGTATGCTAGGGATGCTGACAAAGTAATAGACAATGCTTACCATTCCCAAATCCGACTCTATGATGTCGGGAGAACTATTCTCGGTTCCACACCCCATGAGGAGCATCAAATCACCACCGATGTTGATTTAGAGCTCGGTGCCCGTAATTTCGACCGTGAAGTCTATCTGAAAACCCAAAGGGTTTGGCGTGAAGCTACTCCTGAGAGCGTCGAGAATTACTCCGCTTATGGATATTTTTTTGCCAGGGACTTACAAAGGGAATTAGGTGTTCCCGTAGGCATGATACTTGCTGCTCGGGGTGGCACCCGCATTGAGGGTTGGATGAGCCAGGAAAGCTTAGCCTCATTCCAGCACTATGACTATACAGCCGAGCTCGAAGCTATAGCAGGTAAGCCACTCAGAGCAATTGAAAGAGCTGTCAAAGAGCGGCTGGCGGCGATAGCCGGAAAAAGAGCAGCACAGGCAAAAACTTTTGATGAAAATGATGCAGGTTATCAAGATGGACAGCCTCTGTGGCATGATCAGTCCTGGGATCCATCAAGCTGGGACACAGTATGGTTGCCTGCTCTACTGGACGATTTTGGCATCACTACAGGTTATGATGGCTCCATCTGGTTGAGGAAGGAATTCATTCTTCCACGTTCGACTTCTAACAGAAGGCATGCGACGCTTTACTTGGGGAAAATCGATAACAGTGATGAAGTCTGGCTCAACGGCCGCCGATTGGGCGGGGTGGAGAACCAGCGAGGTATTCCCAGGGAATACGATGTCCATTACAAAGTCCTGCAACCTGATGCTATCAACGTTCTGGTTGTACGCATTAAGGATTTTGGTGGCAATCTTGGCTTCGCTTCCAAAGTAGAAGATTTTCGCTTACAGTTTGCCGATCGCGAATTCCCCCTAGCAGGTCTGTGGCAATATAAGTGGGGGTATAAAGTTAAAGAGGTTTCACCTGGACCATTGGGGGACTGGAATCTAGTTAATCAAGTTTCCATGCTCTACAATGGCATGATACACCCAGCCAGAAAATATACCGTCAAAGGTGTTATCTGGAGTCAGGGTGAGGGCAATAGTCGGAATGCTCATCTCTATGGGGAATTGATGAGAGCATGGATTGCTGACTGGCGCACCCAGTTTGAGAACCCCGATCTAGCTTTTATCTGGGAATCAGGTCTTAATTATGGTACTCCGCAACCTTTCCCGATTGAATGCCGTGAATGCTTGATTCGTGAAGCTCAAACATTACCCCTGGATATTCCACGTACCGGCATTGCGATCATTACGGGTCTCGGTGACCCAGAAGAGGTACACTTTACCAACAAGCAAGAGGCTAGCCAGCGTTTGCTCAGAGCGGCTCTAGCCTCGGCATATGGTTACAAACATGTGTCCACTGGACCGCTTTATGATTCTCATACGGTTACAGGAGATTCTATCGTGATCACCTTTAAAAATACCGGTTCAGGGCTGACAGGAATCGATACCAATGGCGTATATACAGATGAGCTGCTGGGCTTTGCTATTGCTGGTAGCGATCGTAAATTCATCTGGGCAAACGCAGTGATAGAGAAGGATAAAGTGGTAGTCAGCCATCCTCGCATTAAGAAACCTGTTGCTGTCAGGTACCTTTGGCAAACTAGTTCCCAGACGAGTAATCTTTACAACAAAGAAGGGCTACCTGCTGGCTCATTCCGTACTGACAGATGGGAAGTATCCGATCGATGGTATGTTATGCAGGATGAATAGTCGTTGGGAGCTTTAAAAAAGGCAGGAGGGAGAAGGCAGAAGGCAGGAGGGAGGAGGGAGGAGGTAGAAGCAAGGAAGGAAATATTGTTTCTCCCCTTCAATTGGGGGTGCGAAGCGCTCCTGGCGAGCTCATTCATTCAATCCTATTTAGGGCTTGCTGAATAAGTAACAAGTAACAAGTAAAAAGTAACAAGTAAGAAGGAATGAAGCATTTATCCTCGTGGGTGAGCACTTCCATTCTCCAAGGTTACTCAGGGATTTCCCATGAAAGTGCAAGGAAATTGAACCCATCGATACAATTTCCTTGCACTTTTTCAGGGTAAAAATGATTGAAATTCTTGTCTGGCATGGCTTCCACACTTATGCAGCAAGCCCTATTTACTTTTTAGCAGTTACAAAAAACGTAGTCATTTCCTGCCACACTCCTTTATCTGTAGCTAAAGTAGCAATTTCTGCTCTGAATTCAGCTTTCAGTTGCTCAATTTGCTCATCTGATAGGTGTAACAAAGGGTGACTATTTGCATTTAACCATGTGCCTTGCCAAAAATTTTGAGCTTTTTCTAGGCTCAGATAATTGCCAAATTGCTCGGTTTTGATGGCGATATCTTGAAATCCTACCTCCTGAAGTAAGGTATAGCATTTTTCTTTAGTTCCCAGGGGTTCATGGAGATTCGGTAGCTCGTAACCATATTTGGCGCAGACTTTAACAATGATAGGAGTAAAAAAGGAGGTCATAGACCAACAAGAAAAGGCAACAAGTCTACCGGGTTTGAGCCAGCAATACCAATTCCGGAATGCAGCTGGAATGTCACCGAGTAAAACAATGGCTGTGGCACAGAAAATTGCATCAAAACTTTCATCCTCGAAAGTAATAGTTTCCGCATCTGCTTCAATTAATTCAAGGTTTTGTAACCCCGCAGCAGCAATTTTTTGCCGTGCTTGTGCAAGCATTCCTGGGGAGAAATCTACACCAATGACTTTACCTTGAGTACCTACTATTTCAGCAGCCGCGATCGCAATAATAGCGGTTCCTGTGGCAATATCTAAAATTTGCTGTCCTGATTGTAGTTGTGCCAATCCTATCAGAGGAATGGCACGACGATAGGTAAAATCATTGTCATAGGTGGTTCTAGCATCGTAGAATGCTCTGATTTGCTGTTTGTATTCGTTGAGATTCATTAAAAAAGGCAGAAGGCTCCAAGGAAAGCTGATTTGTTTCTCATCTTCTTTTTCGGCGATTCCATCAATGAATGAATTTTGAATTTTGAATTCGCCGTCAGGCGCTCATTACTTCAAAACGCTTTCCCAATCCACTTATACAGCAAGCCCTATTTAGGGTTTGCTGCATAAGTGTGGAAGCCATGCCAGAGAAGGCTTTCAAGCATTTTGCAAGCGAAATAAGTGCAAGTAAATTATACCTTTTGGCTCAAAAAGCTTGCACAATTGAAAAAATCTGGGAGCTAATCGAGGGGTAATTCACTCATTACTCATCACTCATTACTCATTACTCATTACTCATTACTCATTACTCATTACTTCAAAACCCGAATCAATCGACTTTTTCAGCAAGCCCTATTTAACTTTTAGGGTACGCAGACGATTGAGGGCGGCTGCTAGTTCAAAACGACGGAACTTGACTAAGTCCCCTTGGGGAAAGGGTGTAAGGATATCTAATCCTTGAGCATCAATATTTGCCATCACCTGCTCCAAAATCTCCGGTAGGGTGTGCTTACCGTTGATATCCTGTCTTTTAGCATAAACGATTGCTTCAGCAATTGCTCTTAGTTGCCCAGCTTCAGCAATCTGCTCTACTGCACCTAAATCAATCTCTTCGGTACCAAATACCACTTCATCCACATCCCGAACTTTCAATTTGATCTCTCGGTTACCTCGACTGGGGTCGATACTCTCTGGTAAAGGTATACGGGGGGTAATTTTGCCGAATTGATTGCCCCCTTCCGAGGTGCGTTCGGTACGATGTTGTTGAGCAATTTCCTTGGCTTTGCTAGTAACATCAGTTGGTTGGAAGTTGTCCATGGCAATTACCGTATCCGCTACATCAAAGTAATCGCCGCTACCCCCTATTACTAAGATAGTAGAGATGCCATAGTCCGTATATAGTTGCCGTACCTTATCGATAAACGGGGTGATTGGTTCCTTGTCTTTGGCAATCAACTGCTGCATTCGGCGATCGCGAATCATAAAATTAGTAGCAGCAGTATCTTCATCTACTAGTAGCAACTGAGCACCAGCTTCCAAGGCTTCAATAATATTTGCTGCTTGAGAGGTGCTACCACTGGCGTTAGGGGTAGAAAAATTAGTGGTGGGGCGACTTTGAGGCAGTTGGTTGATAAAAGGAGAAATGTCTACCCCTGCAATAGAGCGCCCATCTTCAGCACGAATTTTGACGGCAGCAGGATTTGTTACTACCAATTCCCGTCCATCTCCAGGGATGTGGTTGTATACCCCTAATTCGATGGCTCTAAGTAAGGTGGATTTCCCGTGATAGCCGCCGCCAACAATCAGAGTGACACCAGCAGGAATTCCCATACCAGTAATTAAACCCCGATTGGGACAGGTAAACTCAACTTGCAACTGGGGTGGAGATTGAAAAGGTACAGCTTCTTCCAGTAAAGGTCGGGTATCAATACCGCTGCGGCGTGGTAGAGTTGCCCCATCGGCAATAAAGGCAACTAGACTCCGTTCAGCTAGTTGTTGACGCAGCCAGTCAGCATCTTCTATCGTTTCCACCTGTTGCTGAATCTCTTGCGGATCCAGAGATCCATACAAGAGGGATTTGTCAACAATTTCGGGGATATCTTCACATAACATTTCTGCCGCCTGAAGTCCGGAGATACGACGACCACGAGCCGGGAGTCCTACCAGGAAACGTACTTCTAGAACTTCTTGATTAATAAAGGCTGAGGTGCGTTCTAATACTTCTTGTCCTACATGGGTAATAGCAATCAGTCCACTCTTACCACTACCTCGGTAGGAACTATTTTCTCCTGCAGCTTCGTCAAACTGACGAGTTAGGTAATCTCGTAGGGCAATTTCTCGACTGGGAGAATTGTAGAGGTTAGGGGGAAAACCAGCAACTGACTGGGGAATTTGTACCCGTAACTTACTCGGTGCAGCGAAGGGATCTCCTTGAGTGCGATCGATAATTAGGGTGAAGTTAGGGAAGTCGTAGCTACCTTTGATCTCTCTGTAGGCTTTGTAACTGCAATTATCAAGTTGCAGCAGCAGTTGACGCAAATTACTCATTACTCATTGGTCATTGGTCATTGGTTATTGGTCATTAGTTATTGGTCAAAGCGTACAAACGACTCTGTGACTACTAATATATAGCAGTTCTCGCATCCGTGAGGTACAGATCCAATTCCCAATTCCCAATTCCCAATTCCCAAAAACCAGGATCTTTGTACCTCATCTAAATGAGAAACGCTATAGACATCTTTTTCGCCTCCTCATACAGTAGGAGGCTGCATTGGTAGCGGCACGAAGTACAATCCCACCTAGTGTAGTTGTTCTTCTCACCTTTTTTTTATAAAAAATTTCTAATATAAAAGCAAAGTATCTGGATAATTTTCCTTCTGGTAAGGAGAAAGACTTCTCTGATCCATTTTCCCTCTTTCTCTACATGAAGAATCATGAAAATTCGCCTATGATGCAACCAAGATGAGTAATCAAAGCCACCTGAGAGCCTTGACTATCTTAGGTTTTATAGCGGTAGACACCAAAGTCTAGGACAGATTGAGACCCTTTTCCTCTTCTACTCACTCTTGCTTGTTGCCTTGTAATTTCAATGTTGAATGCGTGAATTGCTTATGATCTCCCTAGCTGGTATTACAGTTAAAGCCCAAATCGACGAGAGCAGCGATTCTCTTATCTATCGAGGCATTCGGGAACAGGATAATCAACCCGTTATCCTGAAAGTACTCAAGCAAGAATATCCCACACCTCAAGAACTTACCCGCTATAAGCAGGAATATCAAATTACCCGCAGTTTGAATTTAGAAGGGGTAGTTAAGACTTATGGCTTAGAGGAGTATCAGAGAACCTTAGTGCTTATCCTAGAGGATTTTGGGGGGAAATCCTTAAAGCAACTGCTAGATGAACCCGGATGGGAGCTATCCCTCAAGCAATTTCTGAACCTTGCTATCAAAATTACCGAGATTTTGGGGGACATTCACAACAGCAATGTTATCCACAAAGATATTAACCCTGCCAATATTGTCCTGAACAAAGAAACTGGACAAGTTAAAATCGTTGATTTTGGTATCTCTACCCAACTAGTCTGGGAAGATCCCACCCTACAGCCTCCCGATTTCTTAGAAGGCACTTTAGCCTATATGTCACCAGAACAAACGGGACGGATGAATCGCTCTCTCGATTATCGCACGGACTTTTACTCCCTGGGTGTGACTTTCTACGAACTACTTACAGGGAAGCTGCCGTTTGCGACTAGTGATGCAATGGAGTTGGTACATTGTCATATTGCTCAACAGCCAGTAACACCTAGAGAAGGCAGGAGGCAGAACCCACCCCTAACCCCTCCAAGGAGGGGAACAGGAGGCAGGAGGGAAGAAATTCCTCAGGCTTTGTCGGATATTGTGATGAAAATGTTGGCAAAAAATGCTGAAGATAGGTATCAAAGTGCTTGGGGAATTCAAGCTGATTTAGTTATTTGCTTGATGCAGTTAGAAGCAGGAGAAGAGATTGAAGATATTATCCCCGGTGAGCATGATATTTCTGACAGGTTTCAAATTCCACAAAAACTTTATGGTAGAGAGCAAGAAGTTGAAACCTTGTTGGCTGCTTTTGAGAGGGTTAGCAGTGGCAAGACAATAACCAATAACAAAACTGAACTCATGCTTATTGCTGGAGATTACGGCATGGGTAAATCATCACTAGTAGCAGAGTTTCAGAAATTAATCATCCAAAATAGAGGTTATTTCATTTGGGGTAAATTTGAGCAGTTGCAACGACATATTGCTTACTCTGCTATAGTTAGTGCTTTTCAGCAATTAGTACAACAACTGTTATCTGAGAGTAAGGTTCAGTTAAACCAATGGCGAGAAAAAATTCTGTTAGCTTTGGGTGTCAATGCTCAAGTGATTATTGACGTCATTCCAGAACTAGAACTGATTATCGGTCAACAGCAAGCTGTCACAAGGTTAGGACTGACAGAGTCAAAAAATCGCTTTGAGTTAGTTTTACAAAACTTCATCCAAGTATTTGCTTCAACAGAACGCCCCTTGGTTATTTTTTTCGATGATTTGCAGTGGGTAGATGCCGCTAGTCTTCAATTGCTAGAAGTCATACTTAGTCCAGAAAGTACCCAAGTTGGTAGAGCCAAGAACGAGGAATTAGTTACAACGAATCAAGTTATCAAGGAAAATCTTAACCATTTTAACCTATTGCTAATTGGTTCTTATGAGGATAAAGAAGTTAGTCCCACTCATCCCTTGATGATGACGATTAAGCGTTTGCAAAAAGCAGGAGCAGCGATTAATCAAATTAATTTAGCACCATTAAAACTAGAGCCGATTACCCAGCTCATTGCTGATACTCTACATCAAGATCCAGAATCTGTTAAATCTTTAGCCGAATTAGTACAGCGTAAAACAGTTACTAATCCTTTCTTTGTTAAAGAATTACTCAAAAGTATGCACAATGACAAGCTGATTACTTTTGATTTTGATTCTCTCAGCTGGGAATGGGATGTGAAGCAAATTGAGGCAATTCATGTCACTGATAATCGGGCCCAATTGATGATTAGTAAGTTAAAAAAACTGCCCAATGTCACTCAGCAAGTTTTACAATTAGCAGCTTGTATTGGTGAAGATTTTGATTTACATACCCTCTCGATTATTTGTGAAAAATCAGCAGCGGCAGTTTTCCAAGATTTAACTGTGGCTGTTCAGTTACAATTAATTTTGCCCAAGTCAGGATTAGATGAGGAGCTGTTAATTAAAGCTTTTAAATTTGCTCATACTCAGATACGACAAGCAGCTTATACTTTAATCTCTGAAGCTGACAGACAAGTAGTTCACTGGCAAATTGGTTGTTTATTGTTACAGCATACTGTAACTGAAGAAAGAAGGGCAGAAGGCAGAGGGCAGAAGGCAGAAGGGATTTATCTTGATAGCGCAGCGGTAGGGAGTCTAGGAGCATCTGCCGATGATAGCCCAAGCACGATCGCGATCGCAACAGAGCAAGCCTTATCAGAGCAAATATTTAAGATTGTAGATCAGCTTAATTTTGGCTGGGAACTGATTAAGTCTCAGCAAGAGCGGGAAGAAGTAGCTCAGCTGAATTTGCTAGCAGGGAAAAAAGCTAAGGTTGCTACTGCTTATGATGCAGCTATCAGGTATTTACAGATAGGACGAAAACTATTGGTAGATAATAGTTGGCAAACTAACTATGACCTTACTCTTAATCTTTTAGTTGAGGAAGTGGAAGCTCAATACTTAAGTACTAACTTTGAGCAAGTAGCAAGACTTTCAGAGATTGTCTTACAACGAGCTAAAACCTTATGGGATAAGGTAAAAGTCTACGAAGTTCAGCTGCAAACCTATATAGCTCAAAATCAACCATTGAAAGCCATAAAGCTAGCTCTGGATATATTGCAGCTCATGGGTATTTCCTTTCCTCAACAACCAGATATAGAACAGATTCAACTGGAGTTAGCAGCAACAAAAGCCAATCTAGCAGGGAAACAGATTGAAGAGTTAATCAATCTGCCAGAAATGACTAATCCTGAGCATCTGGCAGCTATGGCAATTATGAATAGAGTTTTTACTGCTGTTGTAATGGCAGCACCTAAACTCATGCCCCTAGTTATTTGTAAGATGGTGAATTTATCCTTGGAATACGGGAATACTGATCTATCTGCTCCCGCTTATGCTACCTATGGATTCATTCTCCGCACAGTTGTAAAACCAAGTAGGGGCGAATGGCCATTCGCCCCTACTTTCATCACACGTCAACTTGGAGAACTAGCTCTTACATTATCGGAGAATTTTGATGAGGCAGCAATTAGAGCTAAAACTCTGACAAGATTGATTTGGGGAATTCACCATTGGCACAAACCCATTAAAGCCAATCTAAATCTTGCCTTGGAGGCTTATCAATTGGCACTGGAAACAGGAGAGTTTGAGGATGCAGCTATGGCAGCTCACATCTATTCCTATCATGCTTATGTTTGCTCTCAAGAACTTACTCAACTAGAACAAGAAATAGCTACCTACAGTCAAGCCATCCATCACCTCAAGCAAGAAACGGTTTGGCAGTGGAATGAATTGCTGCGGCAAGTAGTTTTAAATTTGATGGGATCTAGTCCAAACCCTTGTCTGTTAATTGGTGAGGCGTATAACGAGCAAGTAAAATTACCGTTCCATCAACAAACTCATGATCAAATTGCCCTATTTACCCTACATTTGTATAAATTGATGCTTTGCTATTTGTTTGCAGAAACTAGTGAGGCTCTTGAGAACGCTAGTATAGCAGCAAGGTATTTAGATGAGGCACTGGGTATGGTATCTGTTCCTCAATTCTATTTCTATGATTCTTTGGTAAAAATAACAGCATCTGCTACTGTACCAAAAACTGAGCAGGAAAGTTGTCTCGCCCAAGTAGTTGCCAATCAGGAGAAGTTGAAACAATGGGCAGCTGAGGCTCCGATGAACTATCAACATAAGTTAGAGCTAGTGGCAGCAGAATACCATCGAGTTATTGGGCAAAATATGGAAGCAATGGAATTATACGATCACGCCATTGCCCAAGCTAAAGAACATGGGTACATTCAAGAAGAAGCTCTAGCTAATGAACTTGCTGCTAAATTCTACCTTGGGTGGGGCAAACAGAAGATTGCTAAAGTCTATCTCAGTGATGCCCACTACTGCTATACTCGCTGGGGAGCGATCGCAAAAGTTAAAGATTTAGAAGCAAGATACCCCGAGCTATTAACCTTGTCGGTTGCGAGTGGTTTAACAGAAGCTCGTAGAACAACTATTGGTGGTTCATCTAGTACTGAGTTAGGGGAAGTCTTAGATTTAGCTACAGTCATGAAAGCCTCCCAAATCATTGGGGGGGAAATTGTGCTGGATAAGTTACTAGCTTCCTTGATGCAAATTCTGATCCAAAATGCTGGAGCGGAAGTTGGCTTTCTCCTTTTACCTGCCCAGGCTCAGTCAGAATATGAGGAAGGTAAATTATTAATTGAAGCTTCGGGAGCTGGGGGAGATGGGGAGATGAGGAGATGGGGAGATGGGGAAGATGGGGGAGATGGGGGATTTAGTATAAATGTATTGCAGTCAATTCCCGTTGATAAACAGCTACCAAAATCAATCATCAATTATGTAGCACGCACCAGAGAAACGGTGGTATTGGATGACGCTATTAGTAAGGGGAATTTTACCAATGACCCTTACATCCAACAACATCAAACCAAATCTATCTTGTGTGCGCCGTTACTGAATCAAGGAAACCTAAGTGGTGTTGTCTACTTAGAGAATAATCTGACTAGTGAAGCTTTTACCCCCAATAGGTTAGAAGTCATACAACTATTATCTGGGCAAGCTGCGATCGCAATTACTAATGCTACCCTCTATACTGAGGTGCGCGAAAGTCAAAAGAGGCTGACTCAATTTTTAGAAGCGATGCCTGTGGGAGTGGGGGTGATTGATGGTAGTGGTAAACCTCAATACACTAATCACAAAGCGATTGAGTTACTCGGCAAAGAAGTTATCTCTTCAGCTGGGCTTGAGGAAATAGCCGAAGCTTATCAAATTTATCAAGCAGGAACTAATCAAATCTACCCTTTAGAAGAGTTGGCAATCGTGCGAGCCTTGAAAGGGGAAACTACTACTGCTGATGATCTAGAAATTCATCAAGGTGAAAGAATAATCCCCTTAGAAAGTTGGGCAACACCTATTTATGATGAACGAGGTAACATTGTCTACGCAATTGTAGCCTTTAATGATATCACTAAACGCAAACGTGCTGAAAAGTTATTAGCTGATTATAACTGTACGTTGGCCCAAGAAGTTGCTCAACGCACTAGTGAACTAGAACAGCAAATTACTGAACGTCTACTAGCCGAAGAAGCACTGAGATTATCAGAAGAAAAGTTCTCTAAAGCTTTTGCTTCTAGTCCCAGCGCCATCACCATCACTAGTCTACCTGATGGCAGGCATATTGAGGTTAATGAAAGTTTCTGTCAATTTACTGGTTACACCAGTGAAGAAATCATCGGTTACACGGCAGTAGACCTGAATCTTTGGGTCAATCAACAAGACCGTCAGTCCCTCTTCCAAATATTATCTACTAGTAGTGTGGTTCGCAACTATGAATTCAGTTTCCGTACCAAATCAGGGGCAGTAAAGACAGCACTCCTATCAGCAGAAATAATTAATCTTTCAGGACAAGAATGCCTTGTTGCCATCTCCAACGATATCACCGAACGTAAGCAAGCAGAAAAAGCACTAATTCAATCAGAAAAAATGGCTGCCCTCGGACAACTGATTGCCGGAGTAGCTCACGAAATCAATACTCCTTTAGGAGCAATTGGAGCATCCATTTGCAATATCTCCAACGCTCTCGAATATTCGTTGCACCAACTACCCGAACTGTTCCAGCAAATCTCTGCTGAACGGCAAGCCGATTTCTTTGCCTTATTAGCAGTTAGCAAACAACGCCAGGAACAAATTTCCTTTCGAGAAGAAAGAAAATTCAAACGCGCCATCAAACAAGAATTAGAAGCTCTAGGACTAGATAATGCTGAAACTTGTGCTACTAACTTAGTTAAACTAGGTGTCACCCAAGATATCACCCCTTTTCTACCTTTACTACAAGACCCTAACAACAGCTTAATTTTAGCCACAGCTTATAATTTAGCAGTACAACAAAACAATAGTAAGAATATCCAACTAGCGGTAGAAAGAGCCTCAAAAATTGTCTTTGCTCTCAAAAATTATGCTCGTCAAGATGACTCTGGTAAAATGACTAAAGCCAAAGTAACTGATAGTATTGATTTAGTGCTTACCCTATATCAAGGTCAGTTTAAACATGGTATTGAAGTAGTCAAAAACTATGAACAGGTTCCAGAAATTTTGTGTTACCCTGAAGAACTCAATCAAGTATGGACAAATCTGATTCATAATGCCATTCAAGCCATGAATAATCAGGGCAAGCTAGAGATAGCTGTCGCTCAGCAAGCTAATCAGGTAATAGTGCAAGTTACTGATTCTGGTTCTGGTATCCCTCCGGCAATCCAAGAGAGAATCTTTGAACCCTTCTTTACCACCAAACCAGTAGGAGAAGGCAGTGGTTTGGGGTTGGATATCGTCCGCAAGATTGTTGATAAGCATCAAGGTAAAATAGAAGTACAGAGCACTCCAGGAAAAACTACATTTAGGGTGTACTTGTCAATTGGCAAAGGAGCTTCCGAGGAGAAGGAGACATGGGGGCGCGGGGATATGGAGATGGAGAACTAGGGCAGACAACCAAGCTCTTCGGCATTTAAACTGTGATATCAATATTGACAAAAACATTGTGGATAATGGGTTATAGGATTTGATAAATTCTAAATTCTAAATTCTAAATTCTAAATTCTAAATCATTCAGCATCAGGAAAACTATCCTGTGATTAATCGTCAGACCATGAACCCCCTAGAAGCTTATCCTACGGTAGACACCTTGCAAAATCTGGTTAATGAACAAACCGCTGAACTCAGACAGGTGAACCAACAACTACAGCTCGAAATTGACGAGCACCAAACCCTTGAGACTCATTTGAGAACTTCTCAGCAAAAAATGCGTGCGCTCTTGGAAGCAATGACTGAGCTGGTACTAATTGTTAGTATGCAAGGCAACCAGCTGGAGAATATCGAAATTGCACCCATGAATCCTAATTATGCAGAGCAACTAGATGCTAAACTAATCAGCCAGACAGTGGAATCATTTTTTCAAGAACAAACTGCAAAGCCTTGGTTGAGTCAAGTTCAGCAAGCTTTAGCTACACAGCAGACGCTTAATTTTGACTACAGTCTCTCCATTAGTGAAGAGCAACTTTGGTTTAGTGCGAGAATTTCCCCCATTTCAGATACTAGTGCACTTTGGGTTGCCAGAGACATTAGCGATCGCAAACGGGCTGAGGAAGCCTTACGCAAAAAAAATGAGGAACTAGCCAGCACTCTCCAACAACTCCAAGCCACTCAACAAGAGCTAATCCAATCAGAAAAAATGGCTTCTTTAGGACAACTGATTGCTGGGGTAGCTCATGAAATCAATACCCCGATGGGAGCTATCCAAGCCTCTATTGCCAATATTTCATCTGCTCTCAACAATTCCTTACACCAATTACCCCAACTCTTCCAAAAACTCTCTCCTGAACGACAAGCCGATTTCTTCGCTTTATTAGCAGCTAACAAACAACATCAAGGAAGTCTTTCTTTTCGAGAAGAACGCAAATGCAAACGTGCCCTCACAAAACAATTAGAAGCACTTAAAATTGATGATGCTGAGACCCTAGCCAACAGCTTAGTTTACCTAGGCATTACCCAAGATATTACTCCCTTTTTCCCTCTTATAGAAGATTCCAGTTGCCACTTAGTTTTAGACACAGCCTACAACCTAATAACCCAGCAAAACAACAGCAAAAATATTCAATTAGCAGTAGCAAGAGTTGCTAAAATCGTCTTTGCTCTCAAAAGTTATATTCGCCAGAGTGATTCTGGACAAATGAGCAAAGCACAAGTTACAGAAGGGATTGATGTAGTACTGACTATTTATCAAAACCAATTGAAACAGGGTATTGAAGTAGTCAAACACTATCAAGATGTGCCAGATATTCTCTGTTATCCAGAAGAACTCAATCAAGTTTGGACTAACTTAGTACATAATGCTATCCAAGCGATGAATTACCAAGGCACTTTAGTGATCAAAGTCTCCCAGCAAAATAATCAAGTACTGGTGCAATTCACCGACTCCGGCTGTGGCATCTCCCCGGAAATTCAAACCAAAATATTTGAAGCCTTCTTCACCACCAAGCCAATGGGGGAAGGTAGTGGTTTGGGCTTGAACATTGTTAACAAAATTATTCAAAAGCATCAAGGTAGAATTGAATTAGACTCGGTTCCAGGTAAAACAACGTTTAGTATTTTTCTACCTATTATGGTAATTGCTAATTGCTAATTGAGGAAAGATAATCATATTTTTTCTTTGTGTAGTAACACTTCTCACCTAATATCTAACACCTAATACCTAATATACTTATGTCTAAAAAAGTAATTTTATGTGTTGATGATGAACAAATCATCTTAAAAAGTCTCCGAGACCAAATTACCCGTAATCTTGGTAATCAATATTTCTGCGAGTTAGCTGAAAGCGCTGATGAAGCGTTGGAAATAATTGAGGAACTAAACGAAGATGATATAGATATTTTAATTATTGTCTCCGATTGGCTGATGCCTGAGATGAAAGGAGATGAATTTCTGATTAAAGTTCATCAAGAATTTCCTAAAATTACCAAAGTCCTATTGACAGGACAAGCTGATGAAGAGTCAATTGAACGCACCCGACAACAGGCTAACTTACATCGCTATTTACCTAAGCCTTGGGATGAAGCCACCTTGATTGAAGTCCTCAAATCTGGTTTGGAGAAGGTTGATGAGTAAAGGAACAATTATTTGTGTAGATGATCAAAGAGTAGTACTGGTTAGTCTTCGGGACCAGCTCACTACTTACCTAGGCAATGACTATGATATTGAATTAGCACAAACCGGTGAAGAAGCGATCGAGATTTGTGATGAATTACAAACTGAAGGCATAGAAATTCCCCTGATTATTTCCGATCAGATTATGCCAGGGATGAAAGGAGATGAACTGTTAATTAAAATTCATGTCCAGTATCCCAAAACTTTGAAAATACTCTTAACCGGACAAGCTAATGCTGCTGATGTGGGTAATATCGTCAACGCTGCTAATCTTTATCGTTACATTGCTAAGCCCTGGGATGCAGCGGATCTAAATTTAACAGTTACCAAAGCCCTTCGGAGTTATTTTCAGGATAAAAAATTAGCTGAGCAAAATAAAACATTACAAGCCGTAAATTATGAACTAGAGCAATTAAATGTTTCTCTAGAACAAAAAGTAATTGAACGGACTGCTCAACTGGAACAGGCAAAGCAAACAGCTGAAGTTGCCAATCAAGCCAAAAGCGAATTTCTTGCCAATATGAGCCATGAATTGCGCACTCCTCTGAATGTCATTCTGGGTTTTTGCCAACTAATGACTCGTAGTTCTAACCTAGTTGAAGAGCACAAAAACAATATCAAAATTATTAATCAGAGTGGGCAACACCTACTTACCCTAATCAATAATGTACTAGATTTATCCAAAATTGAAGCAGGACGCATTACTCTCAATAAAACTAACTTCGATCTTTATCGCTTGCTGGATGACTTAGAGCAAATGTTCTACCTCAAAGCTGAGGAAAAACACTTAAAGTTGCTTTTCGACTATCACCCTGATGTTCCTCAATACGTACACACAGATGAAGTCAAGTTACGCCAAGTATTGATTAACCTGCTCAATAATGCCATTAAGTTTACCTCAGAGGGTGGGGTATCAGTGGGAGTTACAATTGCTAATGGTAAATCGCTAATCGCTAATGGTAAAGAAAAAGTAATTAGCAATGAACAATTAGCAATTAGCAATGAACAAACAACAATTATCTTTGAAGTTGAAGACACTGGTTCTGGTATTGCTCCAGAGGAGTTAGATAGCCTGTTTGAAGCCTTTAGCCAAACCAGAGTTGGAAAACAAGCACAAGAGGGAACTGGTTTAGGCTTGCCCATAGCTCAGAAGTTTGTAGAGCTGATGGGAGGTGACATCAGCGTTAGCAGTGAGGTGGGGTGTGGATCCCTCTTCAAATTTGATATTACCATTGATGTAGTGGATACCACTGATATTGAAACCAGACAACTGACGCGCCGAGTAATTGCTTTAGAACCAAACCAACCCAGCTATCGTATTCTGGTAGTAGATGATAAATGGGACAATCGTCAACTACTAATTAAACTATTGAATCCTCTAGGCTTTGAGATGAAAGAAGCCAGTAATGGCATGGAAGCAATTGAAATTTGGGAAAGTTGGCAGCCTCATCTCATCTGGATGGATATGCGGATGCCTGTAATGGATGGTTATGAAGCTACTAAACATATTAAAGCCCATTTAAAAGGTCAAGCAACTGCGATCATTGCTCTAACTGCTAGCGCTTGGGAGGAAGAGCGAGCTGTTGTCTTATCAGCAGGCTGTGATGATTTTGTGCGCAAGCCTTTCCAAGAGCAAGTGCTTTTTGACAAAATGGCTCAATATCTAGGGGTGCGTTATCTTTATGAAGAGCTAGCACCAACTACTGAGAGGAAAAGAGGTAGTGTGGGGGGAGGTAGTCTATCGAAAATAGCACAGCAGGATCAAGTCCGAGAAACAAAAGGGGATTCACCCAGTTCCTTTGTGCTTCCTTCAGCACTAGCAACGATGCCAGAGCAGTGGGTGAGCGAATTGTACCATGCTGCTGATGCTATTGATAATGAGCGAATTTTTCAGTTGCTGGAGGAAATTCCTCCTACCCAAGCTCCTCTAGCCCAAGCAATTGCTGATTTTGTCAATAACTTTCGTTGTGATCGCATTATCGATTTAATTGAAGAAATTACTTCCTTGGGGGGAGAAGAATAGGGATTGAGTGAACCACAAAGACACAGAGGACACAAA
>JAAHGL010000118.1 GCA_010692635.1 Symploca sp. SIO2C1
CAGGCTCGGTTTCACACCTATAGGTGGTATATCGACTGCAAACTGAGGTGGGAATTTCAACCAATCTCATTATATCAAAAGCCGTCCTAGAAGGACGGGGCTTGAAACCCAACTTTTTGGTCAAGAAACAAGGCAGAAGGGAGAGGGCTCCAATGCATAAAGAAAGAGGGTTCCAAGGCTCTAAGGCTTCAAGTTAGGAGGAAATGTTTCTTTCCTTCATAAGGGGCGGTATCCCTCCCGTCGGGCGACTTTCAATCAACAAAACTACGCAGTATACCTAGGATTTTGCCCACATTTTTCAAGAAATATTCATCTAAATCTACCTCTATCTCCTTATCTGTTAACCGCATAAACTGCCATAAGCTGCCTGTGGTGACACAACCATAAATGGTTGCTATGTCTTTACCTTTGGTTTGGTTAAACATTTGGGCGGCAATCATTTCGGCCATACATTGTCCTAAACCAGAATTCAGATTATCATTTTTTGCTTCTACCAGAACTGTTACTGGAGCTTCGATGGATAATTGAGATGGAGAACGGGTGATCAAAAAATCACAAAATCCTGTCAAACCTTTGTCGGGATTGATATTAAACTCCTTTCCGGAAAAAACACTAATTTGATTTTGTAGTTGTTTTTTCAGCTCGATTAGTATCGGTAAAATAATTGCTTCTGATTTAGCTTTCTCGGTAGCGATCGCCAGAGCAAGGGGGGTATTATATTTTAAGGTTTCTGCTAAAAAATCACTGTATTTAACTTCTGGTACTTCAGAAAAGAGCCCAACTTCTTCTTTAATGGTGATCTCAAACTCCAGTTGAATATCTTCCAAAGTGAATTGGCTGTAAGGCATGTTATTGGATCTCCGAGGGTGTCCAGATGCTGTACTAGCACCTCAGTGCAAGACTCAGCCTTTAACGGACGCGGTCGCATCCATATACTATAGATTACAGCCACAATTTATCTGCTAAGTCCATCTTGTTAAGATTATCAATTTTCCGGAGATATCTATGAAAAGCTGGATAAAGTTTAGTCTTTCTATATTTTGTTCTGGTGCTGCCTTCTTTCATTCTAACCTAGTACAAGCTCAAGAGTTTGAACGCTTACCTGAATTGCCAGGAATCGATACGAGCCAGGTACAGTATGTTCCAGGGGAAACTGTTCGCGATCACAATTTAGAACAAGTAATTATTAGAGAAATTGGGCGAGACATTATCGATGGAATTGAAACGAGATATTCGTATCACAAAATGGACTTAAACAGTGATGGTTATGATGAGGCTCTTGTTTTGATTAGAAATTCGGCAGTGTGTGGCCCAACAGGATGTCAAACTCTAATTGTTCAGGGAAGTAGTAGTGGATACGAGTCAATAGTATCGAATTATTTGTCTTCTGGAAGATGGGTGATTGGAACTGATACCAAGAATGGTTGGAAAAATATTTATAAATTGAGCAGATGTCCAGATGACATAAGTAAAGTTTGTTATGGGGTGAGTCAGTTCGATGGAAGAGAATATGGGGTGAGTCGAGTAATTTCAAGAATAACTCTAAGAGGACAAGTTGTTTTAGCGTCCTCTGAGTCTCACCTCCTACAACCACAAGCTTTTCAATATTCCCGCTGTAGCCAAAGTGATGAATTTTGTTACCGAATAGGCGATCGCGGACCAGCAGTTGGCCGCATTATCAATTTATTAATCGGAAAAGGTTACTACCAAGGAAATAATGATGATATCTTTGGCTCTGCAACCCAAACTGCGATAAAAAACTTTCAACGTGATTTGGGACTGACCCCCGATGGTATTGCTGGACCTAGCACAATTTATCAACTTTGCTTCTCTAATGAGATTTACTCACCTCACATATCACAACACCGACGGGATCAGATAGGTCGGGCACATCGCATTTGCAGGACAGGTTTACTTAACTTTCCAGAAATGCTCGAATAACCCTCAATCTGGGTTAGCTACCCCCTTTATCTTAAGAATATAGCGATGAGTACCCAAATAACGATTACTTTACCAGACGAAATTTATCAACGTGATAAGCGCTTTGCGAAGTTAGACACACCTAAAAATGTAGGTTGGGTGGAACGAAGTGAAACCCAACGAAATATCCGACCCTGTTGGGTTTCGCTATCGCTACACCCAACCTACTTATTTCTAAATCCATTTTGTTAAGATTATCAACATTCAACTACAGCGGTTTTCATCTAAATGAAGTACAGAATTTGTCGCTTGAAGGCAGAAGGCAGGAGGCAGAAGGCAGAAGGCTCCAAGGGAAGGAAGAAGGTTGTAAGGAAAAGGTTCCCTTAGGCATTTAAACCAGTACCCACTTTTGTTCACTTCCAAACCTCTGTCAAATCTAAAACAAAACCGGGCAGAATATCCTCTCCTGACACACTAGCAGGACATTGCAATACTTTCACTTCTGTATTCGGCTTATAGATTTCTACTTGTTTATTTTTTCGGTCAATGAGGAATCCTAAACGTGCTCCATTGTCAAGGTATTCCTGCATTTTTTCTTGTAGGGGTCTGAGATTATCCGAGGGAGAACGTAACTCGACGACAAAATCGGGACAAATAGGTGCAAAACCTTCTTGTTGTTCTGGAGTAAGAGAATCCCATCTTTCCTGAGTCACCCAAGCCGCATCAGGGGATCTATCTGCACCATTAGGTAGATGAAATCCTCCAGAAGAGTTAAACGCCTGACCTAACTTAGTCTGCCGATTCCACAACCATAACTGTCCTTCAATATCCAAGTTACGATTGCTCGTGATACTTCCTGTGGGTGGCATAGAGATTAATTCTCCTATAGCTGTTCTTTCCAACCGCCAATCTCGGTTAACCCGAGCCAACTGTTGAAATTGTTCGTGAGTTACTTTAAAAGCGTTGGGGATAGTTAAGTTGACCATTTTAAATAAAATTCTCTTGTAAGGAGAACTGACATACAGCGTTTTTCATTTAGATGAGGTACAAAGAGCCTGGTTTTTGGGAATGGGGAATGGGGAATGGGGAATGGGGAATAGGGAATAGGATCTGTACCTCACTAGACTGAGAAATGCTGTAGAAAAATTCGTATTAGTGAAGTAAGGAATTGGGGGAGTCAAAATTGGCTCCCTCTTTCTTATTCAGTCAATCTGAGCAATAGCGCTTCAACCGGCGAATGTACTCTATAATCACTTCGGTTTTAGTTTTGCCTTTGGCTAGGCAGTAGGTTTCTAGAGTAGACAAATCTGCTTCTGTCAAACGGATAGTTAGAACTTTATTGGATGGTGGCTTAGTTCTAGGCATAGAAGATTTATGTAATAACAAAATACGATTATGATCTTGACATGATCATAACAAATTTGTTGTTTTTTTAATAAAAATTCAATGATTTTGTGCTGATAACGTCATGCATTAACTTGTGCTTATAGTAAGCGATTAAAAGTATTGGGACACTCAATAAAATTGATGATTGCAGATTTTTCAGCAGCATTTCATACTAAATCCGCCTTTACGAGGCTTGAAAATCAAGAGCATCTGAGGAACGCTGAGCGCCCCCAATAAAAGAAGAGAAACAAGTCAGTTTCCCTTGGAGCCTTCTGTTCCCCTCCTTGGAGGGGTTAGAGGTGGGTTCTACCCTCTGCCCTCTGCCTTCTTTCTCAAGAGCCATTTCCTGCTTGGCATGAATGTTTTTAATGTGTTTCTTCACGGTGTTGAGGGAAATGAACAGTTCTGCAGCAATCTCTTTATAGGAATAGTTGACTCGACGCAGCAACCAAACATCTGCCTGACGGGGAGTTAAGTCGTATTTGAGTACTTCTGCGATCGCAATACTCCGAAGAGATTGATGTTGGTCTTCAATCGTGATTAAAATGTAGGAGTCCTTTGATGATACTAACTGTAGCCATCGAGTACGAACTCGAAAAGTAGTTGAATTATCAACGGTAATCTCTGATTCGATAATTACTGGTTGATTAGGATAGAATTCACGACTATCGATTAAAGCTTGGCAGTTACGCCAAATTTCTTTCGGCACTGAGTTAAGTTGTGATCTGTCTTGGAGTTGTTGACAAATTTGACAAGCATAATTATTCCCATGAACCCACTCTCCTTGAGCTGTCAAAATCAAAACACCATCCATAAAGCCTTCTAGTATCCCTTGCAACAGAGCACCGTCTAATTGTTTGGCTTGGGAATTTGCTCTTTCTAAATTGTGTGTGAGAGTATTCATCCTGTGGACTTAGATGAGAATAAATTATTTACTGGACTCTACTAAGTACTTTGGATTTAGAGGCTAGTTATATGCAAAAGTCAGATTTTTGTTACAAAGTTTTATGATGACCTGAATTGCTTCAAGATAGAATGACTGCTGAGATTGCCGTTGTCAGTTAAGTTATTGGCTTCTTCCTCGTTTTCTCCTCGAACTCGTTGTATAGCTGCTCGCCGTTCTTCAAGGGACTCGTCTATCTGTTTAGCAAACCTGCGATTATCTACGAGCAAATTGGCAGCTGTATCCCCCTCAATCCTGATGACTTTGAGATCATCAAGAGCACTGATTGAGACAACACTAGGCTTACCGGACATGAATACGGATTCACCAAAAAAATCACCCTTGGCAATCTGAGCTACTTCTTGTTCAATGCCCTGAACATCTTTGATGGCGAGTCTGGCATGGCCATTTTGAATAATGTAAAGTCCTCCGACAAATTCTCCTTCCTGAATGATCTGTTCTTCTTTACCGTAGTATTCCACAGTTGAATCTAGAGCTAGTCTCTCAAGCGCTTCGATACCAACAGAGGTGAAATAAGGGAGCGACTGAAAATAATCTGCAATTTCCTGCTGGGTGTGTTCTAACTCTGGCTCATTAATACGTGCATAATAGATATGGTTAATCGGATAGGGTGAGAGGCTAAGACCACTACGCTGAGCCGTGTAATACAGGCGCGTTTTGAAATCGCTGCGAGCTTGATAGGTGCTCATGAAGTCTTTTGCCATGAACATCACTTTGTAACTGATGGAAAAATCGTCAAAAGAACCTGTGGAGATAATCTTGAATCCCTGTTCTAGATCTGTTCCTTGAGTTTCTAACAGAACCTGCTGGAGAACCTGCCGAACACGGTTAGGTGGATCGTCATTGGCAAAAGCAACATCAATCCAGATACCCCGTGCAGCATTTGGCAGAGAATAGTTGAGAATGCGCTCTTTGCCTAAAGCTCCATTGGGAATAATGACAACATTTCCCTCTACCGTTTTCAAGCGTACAGAGCGCCAGTTCATATCAATAACTTGACCTTCGAGATCCCCTAGCTGCAACCAATCCCCTTTCTTGAAGGGGCTATCAGCAAGTAACAGAAACCCAGAGACAAGGTTACTTAGAGTATCTTGTAGAGCCAAAGCAATGACAAGGGAACCAACACCCAATGCCTGAGCTGCTTTACTGATGTCAACTTTCCAAACCTCAGCGAGGGCGTAACTAGCAATGAGCAAAACGATTGCAGCACGGACAACTTGGAAGAATAAATTAGCAACAGGCAATTGCCAACGGTACTGTTTGTCTTCAAGGGTTAACACTACTTTGAGCAAAGACAAAGTGGTATGAATAACAGCGATCCATAGGAGGGTTTCCAGAATTTGTAGGAATACTACCAACTCTCTCCATCCCAAAATCTGCTTAATAATTAACAGGAGGATCAAAGGAGGCAAGACAAAGCGTTGGAGGTTGCGCACAAAGGTTGTTAGAGGATGCTCTCTTCGGTTCAAAGAGTCCCCGATCTGCCCTAGTACTATAGTTAATATGGGGAATCCGAAAATCAAAACAGATCCCCAAATCAATAGCGATTGGTTCATCTTGCCCCCAACTGTTTTATTTTACTTTTTATGAACTGAACTGCTTCAAGATAGAACTACCGCTGAGATTACCATTGTCTGTGACATTATTAGCTAATCCATCAATTTGCTTTCTGACTCGTTGTATTGCTGTACGCCGATCTTCAAGGGAATCATCTATTTGTTTAGCGAACCTGGGGTTTTCTAAGAGCAAATTGGCTGCTGTATCTGCCCCAATCTTAATCAGTTTCAAATCAGTGAGGGCACTGACTGATACCACACTGGGTTTGCCTGACATAAATACCGATTCCCCAAAAAAGTCACCGCTGGAAACCTGAGCGACTTCTTGTTCAATGTCATTAACATCTTCGATGGTGAGTCTAGCACTACCGTTTTGAATAATATAAAGTCCTCGAACAAATTCTCCTTCTTGAATTATCTGTTCTTTCGTGCCGTAATATTCCACAGTTGCATCTAAAACCAGCTTGGCAATTGCTTCGGAACTCACAGACATGAAATAAGGAAGTGACAGCAAGTACTCTACGAGTTGCTGCTGATTTTCCGGCGTACCCTTCTGTTTCTCTAGTTCACTAACATCTGCTTGATATTCCATAGGGTAAGCCATAGTGAGGCCATTTCGCCTGGCTGCATAATACAGGAGCGTTTTAAACTCACGGGCAACTCTAAAGGCCGGGTAAAAGCCCTCAGCGTAAAACCACACTGAGTATGAAATCGAAAAATCCTCGAAGGACTGTGTACTAATATATACAGGTCCAACTGTACCTGAAATTTGCTCGTAAACCTCTTCCAAAACCTGCTTAACGCGGTTCGGTGGATCATTCCGGGAAAAGCTGACGCTGAAATTATTGCCTCTTACAGTTGTGGGCTGGCTGTAGTTAAGAATGTTCTGCTTACCTAAACTCCCGTTAGGAATAACCAAGATGTTGTCATTCCATGTGAGTAGGCGAACGGCACGCCAGTTCATATCCATTACTTGACCTACCAAATCGTCCACCTTAATCCAGTCACCCTTTTTGAATGGGCTATCGGCGAGTAACAGAAAGCCAGACACAAGGTTACTCAGCGTATCTTGTAGTGCCAAGGCAATGACGAGAGAACCGACTCCTAAGGCGGCAGCAGCTTGACTCAAATCGATATTCCAAATATCGGCGAGTATATAGGCTGCAATGATTAATACCAGAGAAGCACGAATCACTTGAAATAACAGATTTGGCACTGAAATCTGCCAAGTATATTCTTTTTTTCCGGAAGTCAGTAGAGCTTGCAGTAAGGAAAGGGATGTGTAAATGACAGCAATCCCTAATAAAGTTTCTAAGACTTGCAAGGCTATTCCACTCTCTTGGATACCCAAGATTTTTCGCACAATTACCAAAATGCTCAGTGGCGGCAAGACGAATCTTTGGAGGTGGTGGACAAATGGTCCTAGAGGATGTCCTCGTCGCCTCAAAGATTCCCCAGCCTGACCTAAAATAATGGTTAATATGGGGAATCCGAAAATCAAAATACATCCCCAAACCAAAAGCGATTGGTTCATCTGATCCTCAACTTTTTCTTTTCAAGTTTTTTGATAAGTTGTTGCGGATCTAACTTGTATATTTTGGACGGGCGAAACGCCCATCTCACAAGAAACTGATTCTTTTTGTTTATACAAATTAGATGCACTTTAGCTTAGACACAAGCTATTTTGGTAAACTCCGATCTCAACTAAGTCAGAGTAGTTGACTTGTGCTTAGCTTTTTATTGGGGCTTGAACCCCACTGTTGTTAGCAGTATCCTTTGTGACTGGAGCTTCGCGATCGCTGTGGTAACTATTCAATAAACTAGGTGTTGGGTTGCTTAACAGCCAGGTTGTCAACGTTTGATTGATTTCTGGGAGTTCGATGTCTGGACCAGGCTCAAAATCATATAAACCTTCTAGGCGTTCGTAAACTTCTTCGGTCACAAGAATCGTACCGGGTACAGCATTCAATTGCAGAAAGTCAGCAATACTAACAGTTTCGCCCCAGACATCATAAGAAAACATTTCAGTTCCGAGAACAGCAGCGGTAACCGGGCCATCATCAATGCCCATACTGATACGCAGCTCAGTCTTATACTCATTGTCAAACCGTTGCAGAATGCTGAACATATCGATCGCAAAGGCCATCACCCGTTTGGTACTATCCAAACGCGGTTTTGCTACTCCACAGGCAGCAATATAAAGGTCACCATTAGTTTTAATCTTACCGACTTCGTGAGCGACCGCTGCTCGATCAAAGGCACTAATCAGTTCGCTGAGCAAGGTGGCAATTTGCTTGACATCCCTTTCTTTGATTTTATCCAAGCCTTCGATGCGAGCAAACATTACTGTTGCCAGTTTGACATTGTTGGCAATGTGTGGTTCCCCTTCTTTGAGCCGTTCTACCACTGAAGCAGGCAAGATATTCAGCAGCAGCGCGTCGTTCTCACGATTTTTTTGTTCCAAAGATTCAGAGAGTTGGCGCATTCTGTCAACTGTTTCGTTGAACTTTTCTTTTGCTTCGCCAAATTCATCATCAGATTCCCGTTTCAGCTCTACATCAAGTTCTCCTTGGCCAACCTGACGTAATCCTCCAATCAGTTGGTTAAATGGTTTAAGGAAGCCAGAGGCTACTGCTGATGCTATCCAAGTCACCACCACTACCACAATTGTAGTCAGGATAAAGATGTATACTTTGAGAGCGGTGACAGGTTTATAGGCTTCTGCAAGGTCTATTTCTGAAAGTAGCACCCAGTCTAGTCCCTTGATTTTTAAAGGTGTATAGGAACTCAAAACACTTACACCCCGATAGTCTTGAATAATCCCAGTGCCTTCCTTTGTTCTGAGGGCGGCTCGAGAAGCTACAGTATCCACTTTCTGCAACAGAATCGAGGTTTCAAACTCCTTGATTTTAGGGATGTTCTCTTCCGGCGTGGTGCTTTTAGATAAAACCTTGAGGTATTCTTTAGGATCTTCAATCAAAAAACGGGAATTGGAACGCATTAGCAAATCTGACCCTACGAGGTAAGTTTCTCCACTTTCCCCTAGTCCTACTTCTTTCCATTCGCCATTTGCTGTCATGATTTTATCCAACTCATCCACAGGTAGTTGAGCAGCTAAAATCCCAACAATATTGGAGCCTTCGTAAATGGGGGCACCAAGGAATGCAGCCGGTGCACCATAGGAGGGGCGATAAAAAGCAAAATCGACGATCTGAACCGTTCGGCGCTCTGGATTTTTTTTCACCAATTCTGTGAGCTCGGCTAAGTTACTATGCTGATAAGGTCCGACATTGAGGCTTGTTCCATAGTCGGTTTCCTTGTAAACCGAGTAAACGATATCCCCTGTTGCAAAATCGATGAGAAACAAGTCGTAGTAGCCAAACTTTTCTATTACATGCCTAAAAATATCCTGGTACTTGGCATGAACCCTACTGTAACCACTGCCATCTTTGGCGTTGAGTAATTTGTCCTTTTCTCCTACTGGATTGGAGTTTTTGGCTATGTAGTGATACTGGAGATATTTAGCGGCTTTACTCTGAGGAATGTAGCTTCCAGGGTTGAGCTCTCCTGAGACAGCTTTGGACAGTCTGGGAAAAAATTCTTTGGTATAGTACTCTTTGAGGGCATTGTTCCATTCCTGGGGACTCTCCTGGTTATTGGGTTGCTCAGTCAGGACATCCTGGTTATCGGGTTGCTCGTTAGTGAACGTATCTGGGTTGTTGAGTTGATCGAATTCCCGATTGAACTCGATCATTGCTTCAATCACCATGCGATCTTCACTAAGGGTTTCAACATGGCTTTTCAAGTTCTCGAAGAAGGATTCGATCTGATTAGCTCGAGCAAAGCGAATACTAGTTAATTGGTTGCGGATGGCTTCTCGAAGATTGGTTCTCGATCTCTCCCAACTCAGGAAACTAACGATGAGGATTGAACCCAAACTGACTCCCACAAGTATGATCATCAGCTTGGATTTAACATTGAACCGTTTGCTCACATTCTTGAACATGGATTCTTGTACCTTTGATTTCAAAAGAGTGTTTTATAACGTTAGTACTGAAATCAAGCAGTAATTCTAGATTCCAAGTTAGCTTGATAGAGTTTTTTCCGAAGGGATGTTCTATTGATGGTAGCGAGTCATCAAAGTCTGTAGAGAATGCCTCAAAAATGGATGCCAGAGGTTTTGTTTTATCAAGGAAATTTTAGCGTAATCTAATGTAAGTTGATAATTATTTAAAGAATCCCTAATTTCAGTACAAAAGCCTAGTGAGCCCCTAGCATTAAAGAGCGCCTTAGCTCTGATAGCTCAAGGCGCTCTTGTGTGTTGAAAAACTTTTGATGATCTGTAGGTAATATCAAGTTCAGATAAACAGTTATAATTCCTTTCTACCTTGCAACCTTCTTTCTTCCCTTCTGCCCTCTGCCCTCTGCCTTCTGCCTTGTTGCAACGATAGTGTAAGTATTCAACCGAACTTGATATAACTATATTTTTCAGAGAACTTCTTGCCTGGAAGTTGTTTAGGAATTCAACAGCTTACCAAGAAAAGGAAGTTCTCTTCTCAAAGGAAGCCCAGACAAAAATACTCAAGTTTTACTATATGGCTCTAGATATTTCTCACGTACAGCAGTGTAACTCCGTTATACCAACAGTAACAAATACTAATCCTGATCGAGGTATTTTTCCAGAGTATTCGCTAAGGTAGTTTTTGGCACTGCTCCCACTACCATATCAACTCGCTGTCCATCTTTGAAAATCATTAATGTTGGGATACTGCGGATACCATACTGGCTAGCCACGGAGGGGTTCTCGTCCGTATTGAGCTTAACTACTTTTACCTTGCCATCGTACTGAGCGTCAATTTCGTCTACAACAGGGGCAACCATGCGACAAGGACCACACCAAGGAGCCCAAAAATCTACTAAGACGGGGATAGTACTTTCAATTACCTCTTCTGTAAAGGTAGCGTCTGAAACTTCGGTTGGCATGCCTGAAAATCCTTGCTGGTACTTTCTATATCTTTAGAAATTTTACCACAGCAAAAACGCAGGTTCTAAAAGTATACATTTAGACACAAATTTCCTTCAGAGCAATTGTATGATTACTGGCTGGCATTACCGGCTACAGAATAATAATCTTAATAAGGAACCGCCCGAGCGTAGTCGGGCGGAGTGTGGTGTGAGGAGTGAACGGAAACATTCGTCTCCGCTCCCTCTATTGTAAGCGACTGCTTTATTTTTTTCCCCCTTATCTTTGACCCTAATCCAGGAATTGAAACGCATTGGGCATTTTCAAGGTTCAGATTCACCCCCCATAAACTTATTTACCCATACCCAACTGCTGTGCTTTTTGGTAAACCTTTCCTTCCGTCAGCAGAGATGGCGCAATTATCACTTCAACTTGTTGCATTTCTTTGAGGTTTTTGGCTCCCAAAGTACCCATGCTGGTTTTCAATGCTCCCAAGAGGTTGTGAGTGCCGTCATCAAGTTGTGCTGGTCCAGTGAGAATTTGCTTTAGTGTGCCAGTGTTACCTACTTGGATGCGGGTGCCGCGTGGGAGCACAGGAGATGGGGTTGCCATTCCCCAATGAAAACCTTGTCCAGGTGCTTCTTTAGCACGAGCAAAAGGAGAACCAATCATTACACCATCAGCACCACAGGCAATACATTTGCAGATGTCACCACCAGTAATTAAACCCCCATCAGCAATCACTGGTACATATTTGCCAGTTTCCTGGTGGTAGTCGTCTCTAGCAGCAGCACAGTCAGCAACAGCTGTTACCTGGGGAACTCCTACACCTAAGACACCACGAGATGTACAGGCAGCACCAGGACCAATACCAACGAGGACTCCTGCAGCACCAGCTTTCATCAAGTTGAGGGTAACTTCGTAGGTTACGCAATTTCCCAAAATCACTGGCAAGGGCATTTCTTGGCAAAACCGAGCCAAGTCTAGAGGGTTTACGGACTGGGGTGAAAGGTGAGCAGTGGAAACCACGGTAGCTTGCACCAAACACAAATCAGCACCAGCAGAAGCTACAATTTCACCGTATTGACTAGCACCTGCTGGAGTTAAGCTTACAGCTGCAATCCCTCCTTGGTCTTTAATTTCCTGAATCCGTTGAGTAATTAATTCTGGCTTAATTGGTTCGGCATACAGTTCTTGCATTAGGGAAACAAACTCGGACTTCCCTACTGAGGAAATACGTTTGAGTACTGAAGATGGATCAATATAGCGAGTTTGAATACCTTCTAAGTTGAGAACCCCAATTGCTCCCAACTGGGAAAGGTGAACTGCCATTGATACATCAACCACGCTATCCATCGCACTGGCGATGATCGGAATTTCCCGGTCAATATTACCTATACTCCAGCGAGTGTCTGCCAAACTGGGGTCGAGTGTACGCGATCCGGGAACTAATGCAATTTCATCGATGCCGTAGGCTCTGCGAGCTGTTTTACCTCGCCCAATTTGAATATCCACGCTTTTTGTCTATTCCCAAGGTTATTTAAGCTAGGGTATCAAATTGCGGGGGAATTGGTCATTAAGGGACTCTGAAGAAACAAGGCTCCGAGGCAGAAGGCTCCGAGGCAGAAGGGAACAGGAGTAGTTTACCTAGCTTGCCGCGAAACCAACTTTTCGATATTTGCTTGAGTTTGGTGCAATAGTTGCTCTCGACTATCTGTTGCCTGAGTAAGGGTTGGAACTAAGTTACGAGCTTGTAATGCCATGTGAAGCTGAAGCTCAGCCACATATTCACTAATATCTTCCTGAAAAATCTTGTTTGAGGCTTGAGCAGAATTAATAGTCAAAGTGTTCTCCTTCCCTTTCGCTGGGCTGTCTGTCAAAGTCAAGATAAATTATCACTCATATTGATAGAAATTATCACAGCACTCTTGCAGTCTTTTGATTTTGCAATGAAGTTTAAATTTTTTAGTAATTTTGAGTTAAGAAAAGTAAACTTTTGATAAAAAAGACAAAATTATCTGAATTTTTATTATTTTTGTGATAAAAAAATACTTCTGATTATTCGATATCAAACATAGTCTCACCGAGAAGCGTGTAAGTTCATAATGCTCTAGCCTACATCGGTGAGATTTTCCTCTCCAAGTTAGTTGCACATCGCGTTAGTAAGAAATGTCAATTCTTCCACATCACCAGTAATACACCACAGATAATCAAGCCCAAGCCAATGGCTCGACTTAAGGGAATTGCTTCTCGGAAGAAAAAATAACCTATAAGTACCGAGAAGATATAAACCATTGCTACGGAAGGACCAGCAACACTAAGATTGACCCGCGTCAGCAGCAAAATGTAAGAAATAGCACCCAAACCATAGCAAGAAAGACCGGCCAATACAGCCGGAGTGGTGAGCATAGCCAAAATATGACCGGTCAAATTGCTAGCATTGACCTTTCCTAACTGTAGAGCGCCAGTTTTGAGCAAAAATTGTCCAGCAGCACTGGTTAAGATGGAAATAAGGAAAAGTCCTAACTCTGGTGGAGTCACAAATATCTCAAAAATACTATCATTGTTTAGCCTTTATAGTTTACAGCTAGTTTAGACCAAGCCGGAGTTAGCTCATACAATTATGTTCGTGGATTTAATTTTAGGTATTTATGACCAGCACTACTCAATCTTCCTACACTGAAGAGCAAATTTCCGCTTGGCTGCGGGGTTTATTCACTATTGCTTGGGCTGATGGTCATTTTGATCCAGAAGAGCAAGAGGTGCTAGCTCAACTAACTCAGGAAGAACTATCTTCTGCAAGTGATTTGCAGTCTCTTGAGCAGCGAATTTCTCCTGAGGAACTAGCAGCAGCTTTAGGTAAAGATCCAATAATAGGAGAGAATTTTTTAAGAACAGCTGTGATGGTAGCCATTGCTGATGGCGTCTACTCCAGTTCTGAAGCTGATGTACTTTACGAGTTCTGTGAAGCATTAGGACAGAAAATAGAGGCTCTGGAAGCATTGCGTCACACTCTTTATGAGGGTCAAGTAGTTCAAGAAACTGCTTCTGCTGGTACTTTGCCTCAACCTCCACAGGCTCCAACCCATCCAGATGCTCTCAAACCCATAAGGGAATGGTTAGATGGCATGGAAATGCACGATCCACGGGTAGCACGATTCCTCTGCAAAATGATCCCTGATCAATGTCCCTTTGAGCGAGATGTGAAGCTATTTGGTAACAAAGTTGTTCATATTCCGCCGATGTGTAAGCTCAATCCCCTCTATGAACAGTTAGTAGGGTTGCGCTTTCGAGCTTTATCTTATCTGGCCGATGAAAAAGGGGAAGATGTTTCCAAATATTTTAAGTAGTCATTAGGTAAAAACAATTGACAATTGACCAATAACAAACAATGCAATTTGTTGACTGGGCAGAAATTGAAGTCGTAGCCGGGAAGGGTGGTGATGGCATTGTCGCCTTTAGGCGGGAGAAATATGTGCCTGCAGGGGGACCAGCTGGTGGCAATGGAGGACGTGGTGGCGATGTTATCTTAACAGCAGTAGAAAACCTGCAAACTTTGCTGGATTTTAAATATATCCATTGCTTTCAAGCTCAGGATGGTAAGCGAGGGGGACCCAATAATCGGACTGGAGCCAATGGAAGCGATCGCCTGATTGAGGTTCCCTGTGGTACTGTTGTCTATAACGCTGATACTGGTGCAGTGCTTGCGGATTTGGTACAGCTAGGTCAAACTTTTTATGCAGCTCAGGGGGGTAAAGGAGGTTTGGGAAACAAGCACTTCCTGAGCAATCGCAATCGGGCACCGGAGTATGCTTTACCGGGACTACCGGGAGAAGAACTAAAACTGCGCTTGGAGTTAAAGTTGCTGGCGGAAGTGGGCATTATTGGTTTACCGAATGCAGGTAAGTCCACCTTAATTTCATCCCTTTCAGCAGCACGTCCTAAGGTAGCAAACTATCCTTTTACAACTCTGGTGCCAAATTTGGGCGTTGTGCGCAAACCTAGTGGTGATGGCACGGTTTTTGCTGATATTCCTGGATTAATTGCTGGTGCTCATCTCGGTACTGGTTTAGGTCACGATTTTCTACGCCATATTGAGCGGACTCGTTTGTTACTGCACATGATTGATGCTACTGATGTAGACCCTATTGGTAACTATCAAACAATTCAACAAGAGTTGCAAGCTTATGGGCGAGGGTTAGCGGAACGTCCTCAAATTCTCGCTCTCAATAAAGTTGATGCTGTTGATGCAGAAACTGTAGATGAGCTGACTACGGAGCTAAATCGGCTGACTCAAGTGCCAGTTTTCTCGATTTCAGCAGTAGCGCAAATTGGCTTAGATTCTCTGTTACAGAAAATCTGGCTGTCTTTAGAGCAGTTACTGGTGGTTAATTGATCTAAAGACACGTCAACAACTTTCAAGAACACGCTCAAAGCTAATGGCTAATGGCTAATCTTTTAAGAAACAAGGCTCCGAGGCAGGAGGTAGGGACGAATGATTGTAGCACTTAATTGATTACAATGGCAAGAAACAAAATCTTAAGGGTTCGTTTATCTGATGAAGAGTGGGAAAGATTGGAAAATTATGCTAAATCTAAAGATTACACCCTGACCGAGGTTATCCGCGACTATGTTAAGCGGTTACCCAAAATTCATCCAGCTACTGAAAGTGAGGGTCTTCTTTTGGATGAGAAATAGATTCGTTGTTGCTTGAGTAATCCTGATGACATCAGCTCCATTGCCGATTTGCATTACCTTGGGAACTCGTCCCGAGGCGATTAAACTAGCACCAGTTATCCAACAGTTCCGGCGCTGTGATGCTTTTGATACTCAGGTAATTTTGACCGGCCAGCATCGAGAGATGGTGGAGCAGGTGATGCGGTTATTTGAGCTGAGTGCTGACAGGGATTTAGAAATTATGCAAACTAAGCAAACTCTAACAGATATTACTTGTCTGAGTTTGCAGGGACTCGAAACTGTATTTAAGCAGATTCAGCCGAAGCTAGTAATTGTGCAAGGGGATACAACAACAGCTTTTGCTGCTACCTTGGCAGCATTTTACCAACAAATCCCAGTTGGTCATGTGGAAGCGGGATTGCGTACCGATGATTTGTTTAATCCTTACCCAGAAGAAGCAAACCGGCGCTTGATCTCTCAGCTGGCTCAACTAAATTTTGCTCCTACTTCCTTAGCGGTGGAAAACCTACAAAAATCGGGAATTGTTGGGGAAATTCACCACACCGGTAATACTGTAATAGATGCCTTGCTAACAGTGGCAAAGGGTCAACCACCCTGCAATGTGAATGGTTTGGATTGGGGAAAGTACCGTACTTTGTTGGCAACAGTTCATCGGCGGGAGAACTGGGGAAAACCATTAGAAGATATTGCTCAAGGGTTTGTGCAAATTTTAGACAAGTTTCCAGATACTGCTTTACTCCTACCACTGCACCGCAACCCTACAGTTAGGGAGCCACTACAAACATTTTTGGGTAACCATCCCAGGGTATTTTTAACTGAACCCCTAGATTATGCAGAATTAGTAGGAGCGATCGCACGTTGTTATTTGCTGCTGACAGATTCCGGGGGATTGCAGGAAGAAGCACCAAGTCTAGGTAAGCCAGTTTTAGTGTTGCGGGAAACTACAGAAAGACCGGAAGCTATTGACGCTGGTACTGCCAAGTTAGTAGGAACTAATCCAACACAAATCTTAGCCGCAGCTAACGAGTTACTTAAAGATACAACTGCTTATCAAGAAATGGCAACGGCAATTAATCCTTTCGGAGATGGCCATGCAGCAGAACGGATTTTGGCAATTGTAGATAATTACTTGGGATAGAAGCGTTGAATTAGGATCTGAGGACAAGCACAAGGTAGCATATCACCTTTGCAATCGGATTCGGGTGCAAGTCTTAGTTAAGCTATGGAAATTTTTAATAGTGATTTAAGCACTATTGACGAGTGAAGTTAGTTACATTTACGTAAAAGCCACTATGGCATCATGAAATTAGAACAAGAGTACAAAATGCGATCGCATTGTTAACAGGAGACTCACTATGGCACACAGAAACTCTCCACTCAATTACACGAGTGCCGACTTAGAGAAAGCCGCGCTGAACCGATTTCGCTCGCGAGTAGTTGGTCTTCCCCAACAGTGTAGGGTCTGTCGGGAGCTTTGGGACCGTTCTACTGTATTATGTCTAGATTTTGCCGATTGCCCCGACTCCCTTGAAACTAGTATGAGTCAATTCTTTCCCTTACTACTAGCGGCTCATGATCTGGGATTAGCAGACTCGCTGCTGTTCAAAATGGACCATAGGGTCATGGGTTGGACGACAATGGCTCCTAACACCTAACACCTAATACCTAATACCTAACACCTAATACCTTTGATACAACCGATGAGAGCGTTGGAGATAAATTTGAGCAGTTTTATCTTGGGGTACAAGCTCTAAACACCCTTGAAATAATTCTGTGGCTGTACGGAAATTTTTTAGATGGTAGTTGAAAAGCGCTTCTTAAAACAATGCTTTAGTTTTAAGCTTATCGTCTCTGATTTGTGGAGGGTCAGCCTCAAAAACTTCAAAAACCTTAAATAACGTTGAGCGAGAGTTAGCCAGTCGTTTTAACGGCTGGCAGTGGAGCGAGAACAGGATTTATCCTGACGCTACTTTCCTCTTTGATTTTCAATATACTGTTTAAGAGTCTGTGTTGACGCATTACCAGTGGTCGCACTTTCAATAACTAGGAGTCCATAAAGTAGGGAGTTTGAGAAGCTGGGGGAATTCTTTTCACAAGATGATGTGAAGCTCTACCTTTAACTCGCTTAATTATCATCGATGGAGCAAAAGTCGGCTCTACCTCTAAGAACATATGGACATGATCAGGCATGATTTCTAAAGCGATTAATGTCCAGTGCAGAATACCCCACTCGTTTTCGATGAGAATTATAGATTCTTAGGCGTTTGAGCATAGAAATTGCTGCTCGAACTGCATCATCAACCTCACCACTAAACAAAGCCATTATGGCATCACCTATTAATTATTAATTATTAATTATTCATTGGTAAAAAGCCTGAATGCCTTGGAGTCCCGTTCCCACCCTAGAAATTTTGCCTCATAATAGAGTATAAAAGCTCTATGTAGCGTATTTATACCCCAAGCTTAGTCCAAATCAGTATTTCAGATAAAAGTAGTCATTATCGATGAATAGCTCATTCCTCTCTCACCTCCACAGTCCTCAGCGCCCAGTTATCGTCTTCGATGGGGCAATGGGAACCTCACTGCAAACCCAAAACCTCACCGCAGCAGACTTTGGTGGGCCAGAATATGAGGGATGTAATGAATATCTGGTACATACTAAGCCAGAGGCAGTGGAGAAGGTGCATCGCGATTTCCTGGAAGTGGGAGCGGATGTGATTGAAACCGATACTTTTGGTAGTACTTCTCTGGTCCTAGCAGAATACAACCTAGCAGACCAAGCTTATTATCTGACTAAAAAGGCTGCCCAAATAGCTAAGGGGGTTGCAGCAGAATACTCTACCTCAGAGAAACCCCGCTTTGTTGCTGGTTCAATGGGACCAACGACTAAGTTACCAACCCTGGGACATATTGATTTTGACACGATGGCAACAACTTTTGCCGAACAAGCAGAAGGTTTGTATGACGGTGGAGTTGATTTATTAATCGTAGAAACTTGCCAGGATGTGCTGCAAATTAAAGCAGCACTCAATGGTATTGAACAGGTATTTCAGCGGAAAGGGGAACGTCTGCCGCTGATGGTTTCCATCACCATGGAAGTAATGGGTACGATGTTGGTGGGTTCTGAAATCAGTGCAGCGCTGACGATTTTGGAACGCTATCCGATTGACATCCTTGGTCTCAATTGTGCCACGGGACCAGACCGGATGCAGGAGCATATCAAGTACCTGTCGGAGTATTCGCCGTTTGTGGTTTCTTGTATCCCTAATGCAGGACTACCAGAAAATATTGGCGGACATGCTCACTACAAGCTAACCCCCATGGAACTGCGCATGGCCTTGATGCATTTTATCGAAGATTTGGGTGTGCAGGTAATTGGCGGCTGTTGTGGTACTCGCCCGGATCATATTGAACAATTAGCAGAAATTGCTAAAACTCTCAAGCCGAAGGAGCGCACTCCTCAATATGAGCCATCAGCTGCCTCAATTTATAGTTCCCAAACCTACGAACAAGATAATTCTTTCCTCATTGTTGGGGAACGACTCAATGCTAGTGGTTCTAAAAAATGCCGCACTCTCCTGAATGAGGAAGATTGGGATGGCTTAGTTTCCTTGGCAAAGTCTCAAGTTAAGGAAGGAGCTCATGTTCTAGATGTGAATGTGGATTATGTGGGGCGTGATGGTGTCAAGGATATGAACGAATTGGCGTCCCGTTTGGTAACTAATGTTACCTTACCCCTGATGCTGGACTCCACGGAATGGGAAAAGATGGAGGCTGGTTTAAAGGTGGTTGGAGGCAAGTGCCTGCTCAATTCCACCAACTATGAAGATGGAGAGCCTCGGTTCCTCAAGGTACTGGAGTTGGCGAAGAAGTACGGTGCTGGGGTAGTAATTGGTACTATTGATGAAGATGGCATGGCTAGAACCGCAGATAAGAAATTTGCGATCGCTAAACGTGCCTACGATCAAGCAATAGAATATGGTATTCCCCCCCACGAGATCTTTTTTGATACCCTGGCTCTACCAATTTCTACAGGTATTGAAGAAGACAGAGCCAATGGTAAAGCAACAGTTGAATCAATTCGCCGCATTCGGGAAGAGTTACCGGGATGCCATATTATCCTAGGGGTTTCTAATATTTCCTTCGGACTAAACCCGGCAGCGCGGATGGTACTGAACTCCATGTTCCTTCACGAGGCGATGCAGGTAGGAATGGATTCAGCCATTGTTAGTGCAAGCAAGATTCTGCCTTTAGCCAAAATTGAACCAGAGCATCAGGAACTTTGTCGCCAACTGATTTATGACCAGCGGCAGTTTGATGGAGATGTCTGTACCTTTGATCCTCTAGCAGAGCTTACCACTTTATTTGCTGGCAAAACAACCAAACGCGATCGCACAGAAGATGAAAATTTGCCTGTAGAAGAACGGCTCAAACGCCATATTATTGATGGGGAGCGCATTGGTTTAGAGGAGCAACTGGAGAAGGCTCTGCAAAATTATCCCCCTCTCGATATTATTAATGTCTTCCTCTTAGATGGTATGAAAGTCGTCGGGGAACTATTTGGCTCTGGGCAAATGCAACTACCTTTTGTGCTGCAATCAGCTCAAACAATGAAAGCAGCAGTAGCGTATCTCGAACCATTTATGGAGAAAGATGGAGCTGATAACAATGCCAAGGGAATAGTGGTGATTGCCACAGTGAAAGGAGATGTTCACGATATTGGTAAAAACTTGGTGGATATCATCCTTTCTAATAATGGCTACAAAGTGGTCAACTTGGGTATCAAGCAGCCAGTAGATAATATTATTGATGCCTATGAAGAACACCAGGCTGATTGCATTGCCATGAGTGGGTTACTGGTGAAATCTACCGCCTTTATGAAAGATAATCTGGAGACTTTCAATGAGCGTAATATAAGCGTACCAGTGATTTTGGGCGGTGCAGCACTAACACCCAAGTTTGTCCATGGGGATTGCCAGAATACTTACCATGGTCAGGTAATTTACGGCAAAGATGCCTTTTCTGACCTCCATTTTATGGATAAGTTGATGCCTGCTAAAGCTGCTAATGAGTGGGATGATTTGCAGGGATTTTTGAATGAAAACGGCAATGGCAGTAAATCAACTCAGAAGGAAGAGGGAGATGCGGCAGCTAGTGGTGAATTGAATGGGGAGGTGTCGAAGTCTAAGGAAGAAGCCACACCAAAGGTAGTAGATACTCGTCGTTCAGAAGCAGTAACTTTAGATCTGGAACGTCCAACACCACCATTCTGGGGAACAAAGATACTGCAACCAGAGGATATCCCCATCGAAGAGGTATTCTGGTATCTGGATTTACAAGCCACTATTGCTGGACAATGGCAGTTCCGCAAACCCAAGGAGCAATCACGGGAAGAGTACGATCAGTTTTTGGCTGATAAAGTTTACCCGATTTTGGAGGAATGGAAGCAGCGGATTGTTGAAGAGAACTTGTTGTACCCTCAGGTAGTCTACGGTTATTTCCCCTGTCAGGCGGAGGGTAATTCCTTGCATCTTTATGATCCAGCTACTTATCCTGAACTAAATCCTGCCACTAGTTTCGAGTTTCCCCGGCAGAAATCTGGGCGTCGTCTGTGCATTGCAGATTTCTATGCTACTAAGGAGTCGGGAATTATTGATGTCTTCCCGATGCAAGCAGTAACAGTAGGAGAGGTTGCCACAGAATACGCCAAGCAGCTATTTGATTCTGACGAATACACCAACTATCTTTACTATCACGGGTTAGCAGTACAGATGGCAGAAGCTTTGGCAGAATGGACTCATGCGCGGATTCGTCGGGAGTTAGGTTTTGGCAGTGACGAACCGGATAATATTCGGGATGTGCTGGCACAGCGGTATCAAGGTTCACGCTATAGCTTCGGTTATCCAGCTTGTCCGAACATGCAAGACCAGTATAAACAATTGGAGTTATTAAGATGCGATCGCATTAATCTGTATATGGATGAGAGTGAGCAACTCTATCCTGAACAGTCTACCACTGCGATCGTCACTTATCATCCAGTAGCTCGGTATTTCAGTGCTTAGTCTACAGCTCTGGAGAACCCCGACTTCTTGAAGGATACTGCTGGCGAATGGGGGGTATGACCCCCCATAACAAATGCCGTACACAACCTTGAAGATACTTTTGAGTAGAGTAATCGAAATCTTCAAGGTATGACACTGCATCCACAAGAACACTGGGA
>JAAHGL010000119.1 GCA_010692635.1 Symploca sp. SIO2C1
GTCCCTGAGATTTTCTGCTGACAGACGAATTTGTGAGTTGACTAAGTGTAAGCTGGCACCTGCACTGAGGTAAGGCCAGATTTCCCATACAGAAGCATCAAATGCCACCCCAGCTATTTGAGATGCTTGATCTGATGGGGTAACTTCAAAAGTACTTTGATGCCAGAAAACTAGATTTAATAATCCTTGATGAGGAATAGTTACTCCCTTGGGTTGACCTGTAGAACCGGAAGTATAGATGATGTAAGCTAACTGCTCAGTGGTTGCCAGATTTACTAAATTTTCAGTGCTGTGTTGACTAATTATTTCCCCATTTGTATCCAGAACAATAACCGATGCTATTGTCTCAGGTAGATGATTGCGCCATTTTTCAATAGTTAGCACTACTGATAGCTGGGCATCAGAGATCATGTAATTGAGGCGGGATGGAGGATAGCTGGGGTCGAGTGGCACATAAGCACCTCCAGCTTTGAGTATGGCTAATAAACTGACAATCATTTCCAGTGAGCGCTCAACACAGATGCCTACTAGCATTTGTGGCTTCACTCCCAAGTCCTGCAAGTAGTGAGCTAGTTGGTTAGCTTTGCTATTTAACTGAGAGTACGTCAGCTTTTGCTCCTCAAAGACTATTGCTAGTGCATCTGGGTTTTTTTCTACCTGAGCTTCAAATAACTGATGGATACATTTGTCAGTAGGGTAATGGGTTTTGGTATTGTTCCATGCCACCAATAACTGCTGCTGTTCTATTGAGCTCATCAACGGCAGTAGAGTGATGGGTTGGTTGGGATTGTCTACTACTGCACTCAACAAATTTTGATAATGTGACAACATCTGTTGAATTGTTTCGGCTTCAAACAAGTCTCGGTTGTAGGCACACAATCCTTGGATTTCATCTCCTACTGGCCACAAGTGTAATTCCAAGTCCATCCGCACCGTCATTTCGACTCCTGTCCCTTGATACCAACCCACCTCTAAATTGGGCAGGCTGAAGGATGGATTCATTACTTCCGACTGCTGAAGAGCAAATGATACTTGGAACAAGGGGTTTTGCGAGAGGGAACGTTCTGGTTGCAACTCTTCTACGAGTTTCTCAAAGGGTACATCTTGGTGAGAGTAAGCTTCTAGGGCTGTCTGTCTGACTCGGTTTAGTACTTCGAGGAAACTTGGTTGCCCGCTCAAGTTGGTATACATCACCAGGGAGTTGACAAAAAAGCCAATCAACCCTTCTATTTCCCTGCGGTTACGGTTAGCGATGGGCGAGCCTACCGCAATTTGTTCTTGGGCTGTGTAGCGATAGAGTAATACTTTGAAGGCTGCTAACAGGGTCATAAATAACGTCATTCCCTGCTGCTGACTTAGTTGTGTTATTTTTGAGCTCAGTGATGCTGGTAGGTTTATCGGTAGACCAGCTCCGTTGAAACTTTCTACTGCCGGTCTGGGATGGTCTGTAGGCAGTTGTAGTTGGGGTAGTCCTTGGAGCTTTTGTTTCCAGTAGTCTAGTTGTGTTTCCAGGGTTTGACCTTGTAAGTAGTTCCTCTGCCACACAGCAAAATCGGCATATTGTATTGCTAGCTCTGGTAATGGCGATGGTTGCTCTTGTACGGCGGCGGTGTAATGATCTGATAGTTCTTTGGTAAATACGGTTAGTGACCAACCATCCGAGGCAATGTGATGTAATGTGACTTGCAGTATATGTTCTGTTGCCCCTAATTTCAGTAGAATAGCTCGTATGGGTGGATCTACTTCGAGATTGAACAGTCGTTCATTTTCTGTTTGGAGCAACAATTGCAGTTGGCTTTTCTGTTGAGATGGTGTTAACCCACTTAGCTCTTGTGAGGTTAGTTCTAATTCAAATGGGGGTCTAATTACTTGTACTGGTGTGTCGTTAATCGAGCTGAAGCTCGTTCTGAGGGTTTCATGGCGAACAATGATGTGGTTGAGACTTTGTTGTAGGGCAACTTCATCTAATTTACCCACTAGATGTAGGGTCAACGGCATATTGTAGGCATTGCTACTTAACCCAGCTTTTTCGATAAACCACAGCCTTTGTTGGGCAAATGATAATGGTAATTGTCCGTCTCTGGCAATTGGTTTAATAGAGGCAGCTACAGATTGCTGGGTTGTCTGCGCTTCCTGAAGCAACTCTAGGATTTCTGTTTTGTAATCCACTAGATTCTGTTTCAGTTCTGGTGTCATTACTCCCTTGGGAGAACGATAGCGGAGTTGCTCTTGATCTATCCAAAGTTTGACACCCAGATTTTGCAAATAAGACACAAACTCAACTGTTTTCATAACAATCCCTCCTCATATTCTTCTTCTGTTTTAGAAATTAATGTGGTCTGATCTTGGGCAAGTTGATTGAGCACTTCAAGGCTTTGGGCTATGCCAGCAATAGTAGGTGACTCAAACAAACGCTTTAAAGTCAGTTCCTTCTCAAGAGTTTCTCGTATTCGAGACACCACTTGAGTAGCCAGCAAGGAATGTCCACCCAATTCAAAAAAGCTGTCGTGTATACCTACCTGCTTGATACCCAAGACCTCTGACCAAATCTCTGCTAATGTCTTCTCTGTAGCAGTCTGAGGAGCGACAAACTCCGTTGACAGACTACTGGTATTATCGGGTCTCGGTAATGCCTTACGGTCTATCTTGCCATTGGGGGTCAGTGGCATTTGTGGCAACACAACATACCCAGAGGGCAGAAAGTACTTTGGTAACCTCTGCTGGAGATACTCCCTCCACTGCGGTATCAGTTGTTTGGTTGTTATACTAGCCAAGGGATTATTGCCATAACCATGCCAGTTACCTCCTACCACTGATTGTTGAGTTAGTGGTGTTAACACCATCGCTTCTACTGCTAACTCAGAGCGCACCAACACTGCATCCAGACATCCAACATTGCCTTGTGCAGACCAACATAACTCTAGGGAATACCCCAAAGAGATGCTCAGTTGATGGAGCTGTTCTGGATCGATGCCATTATCTGGCTTGTCTTCTAACTGTTGTCTCAACTGCTGTACATTCAATCTCGATTCTGCTTGTAAGAGCAACTTCACTGCACTCAGATCATTCCCCACTCTGCCATTAGCTAAACTACTGAAACAGATTGCTGAGGGCTGCTGTTGCTGCAGATATGCCTCAATGTCTTCAATGGACATACCCAACCCATTCTCTACCGAGGGTTTAATAACTGATGCCGGTTGTGCTTGTACGTACAGCAGCACACTATAACGATATTTATTCAACTCGTTGAGTTCAGTTCCCCTCTGTAAACGTATCTGTACATGGCTGATTTCTGGATAAAGTTCTTTGAGGGCGACAAATAACTCTGGTGACAGTAACAATTCGGTTTCCTGTTGTATAAATCTGTCTATGCTTTGCCCTAATTGTTGTACCGACAGGGATGGGGTAGCTTTGTGTAGTTGCACCGAAGTGTGAAATGCCCTCATTAGTGGAAGACTTCGGATATCCCCTAAGAAAATCATTCCTCCTGGTTTGACGACCCGGATACTATTAGAGATTACTTGCAACAGATAATCTACACTGGGAAAATACTGTACTATCGAACTCAACAACACTACATCGAAGCTATTATCGGCAATGTCTGTCATGTCTTCTGCTGCTTTCTGAGCTAAGGTGACATGAGCATATTTGTTCGGTTGCTGTGCTATTTGTGTTTGGATATATTCCAACGATACCTCCGAGATATCGGTGCCGTAATAAGCTTGTGTGTGGGGTGCGATCGCAAACAGCAGCATTCCTGTTCTACAGCCAATTTCACACACCCTCTGGGGCTTTTTGGCTAAGACTTGAGTAACCAGATCATTGGCCCAGACTCGCATTTGTGCTTCTGGTATTGGTTTATGATCATAGTTGCTTAACCAACCACAAGTGTTGAAGAGAGGGTCATTGACTTCACTCAGTTGAGAGTAGATTTGTTGGTTGAATATTTCTTGCCAGCTGTTGAGATGAGTCTCTAATAGTTCTGGGTCATCAGTAATAGTGGTTTCGGTTTCGGCTACTATGTATGCAACCAGACGTTTGTTACCTGGGTTGTCTTCTGTGGCTACTACCACTGTTTCTTTGACTGTGGGGTATGAATTGAGAACCGCTTCAATTTCCCCTGTTTCTATGCGGTAACCTCGGATTTTTACTTGGTGGTCGATCCTGCCCAAAAATTCTATGTTCCCATCCCAGCGATAACGTGCTAAGTCTCCTGTTTTGTACATTCGAGCATTTGCTTGCTCACTAAAGGGGTGGGAAATAAATTTCTCTGTGGTTAATTCTTGTCGATTCAGGTAGCTTCGCGCTAGTCCGTTCCCTGCTATGTGCAATTCTCCGGGCACTCCCACTGGCACTGGTTGCAAATGGCTATCCAGGATATAGACTTGAGTGTTAGCCACGGGTCTACCAATCCCTGGTGATTTGCTTGCGCCTTTTTCCATTAAGGCAAATGTGGAGTAGGTTGTGTCTTCACTCGGTCCGTAGAGGTTGTAAACTGCCTTGATAGTCTGCTGTTGATAGAGTTGTTCCACCAGTTGCTGGTCTAGGGGTTCTCCTGCCAGGTTGACTGTTGCTACTTCCGCAGGGATACCGTTGCTTCTAATTAATTCTCTGGCTGCCGAAGGTACTGTATTGATTAAGGTGACCTGTTCGGCTGCTGGTAAAGTTGGCAGGTGTAAAGCATTCTCGGCCAAGATTACCTTCCCACCCCAACTCAAGGGCACAAACAGCTCGAATACTGACAGATCAAAGCAAATAGAGGTGGAGGCTAAGACTCCGGCTAGCTGTTCAGGACTAAATACTTCTGTTGCCCAAGACAAAAGTGACACTGGGCTACGATGTTCGATCGCAACTCCTTTGGGTCTACCTGTAGAACCAGAAGTATACAAGACATAAGCCAAGTTGTTGGCTTGGATATTACTGAGTGGATTGGTTTGTGTTAGAGCAGCAGTTATTCCCCAGTCTTGATCTAGAAGAATAATAGGTGTTTTGGTTGTAGGTAACTGAGACTGGGAGTCGGAATCAGTTAACAGAAAATGCAGTTGCGCATCTTCTAATATCTGGGCTAAGCGGGATGAAGGATAGCTACCGTCGAGTGGCACATAAGCACCTCCAGCTTTGAGTATGGCTAATAAACCGATGACCATCTCCAAAGAACGATCAACACAGATACCCACTAGCACTTCTGGTTCGACTCCCAACTGCTGCAAGTGGTGAGCTAGTTGATTAGCTTTACTATTTAACTGAGAGTATGTCAGATGTTGCTCTTCAAAGACTAATGCTATGGCATCTGGGGTTTTTTCTACCTGAGCTTCAAATAACTGATGGATACATTTGTCAGTAGGGTAATCAGTTTTGGTATCGTTCCATGCCACCAACAACTGCTGCTGTTCTTTGACTGTCATTATCGGCAGTAGGCTGATAGGTTGTGAGGGATTCTCTACAATTGCTGTGAGCAAATTCTGATAATGTGACAGCATCCGTTGAATTGTTTCGGCTTCAAACAAGTCTCGGTTGTAGGCACAAAATCCTTGGATTTCATCTCCTTGTTCCCATAGGTGCAATTCTAGGTCAAACCGCACGGTCATTTCGGCTCCTGCCCCTTGATACCAACCCACCTCTAGGTTGGGCAGACTGAAGGATGGTTTTAATACTTCCGACTGTTGAACAGCAAACGATACTTGGAACAAAGGGTTTTGCGAGAGGGAACGTTCTGGTTGCAACTCTTCTACGAGTTTCTCAAAGGGTAAATCTTGGTGAGAGTATGCTTCTAGGGCTGTCTGTCTGACTCGGTTTAGCACTTCGAGGAAACTTGGTTCCCCGCTCAAGTCGGTGTACATTACCAGGGAGTTGACAAAAAAGCCAATCAACCCTTCTATTTCACTCCGGTTGCGGTTAGCAATAGGTGAGCCTACCGCAATTTGTTCTTGAGCTGTGTAGCGATAGAGTAAGACTTTGAAGGCTGCCAACAGGGTCATAAATAACGTCACTCCCTGCTGCTGAGTCAGTTTTGTTATTAGTGATGTCAGCGATGCTGGTAGGTTTATCGGTAGACCAGCTCCGTTGAAGCTTTCTACTGCGGGTCTGGGATGGTCAGTGGGCAGTTGTAGTTGGGGTAGTTCTTTGAGCTTTTGCTTCCAGTAGTCTAGTTGTGTTTGCAGGGTTTGACCTTGTAAGTAGTTCCTCTGCCAAACAGCAAAATCGGCATATTGTATTGCTAGCTTTGGTAATGGGGATGGTTGCTCTTGTACGGCGGCGGTGTAATGGGCTGAAAGTTCTCTTGCAAATACGGTTAGTGACCAACCATCCGAAGCAATGTGATGTAAGGTGACTTGCAGTATATGTTCTGTTACTCCTAGTTTCAGGAGAATAGCTCGTATGGGGGGGTCTACTTCCAGATTGAACAGTCGTTCATTTTCTTTTTGGAGTAACTGTTGCAGTTGGCTTTTCTGTTGGGATGGTGTTAACCCACTCAGATCAAGTGAGGTTATTTGTAATTCAAATGGTGGTCTGATTACTTGTACAGGTGTGTCGTTAATGGAGCTGAAGGTAGTTCTCAGGGTTTCATGGCGAACGATGATGTGGTTAAGACTTTGTTGTAGGGCAACTTCGTATAATTGACCTACTAAATTTAGGGTCAAGGGTTGATTGTAGGCATTGCTACTCAAACCAGTTTTTTCCACAAACCACAGCCTTTGTTGGGCAAACGATAATGGTGGAGGATTACCATCTTGCTCTCTTGGTGTAATGGCTGCTGTTTCCACACCCTGGGTTTGAGCTAGATAGCTCTCTAACTCGTGAGCCAAACTGGCTATATCTGGCTTCTCAAATAGACTTTGTAGGGGTAACTCTACTGACAATGTCTGTCGTATCCGAGACACTACTTGAGTTGCCAACAAGGAATGTCCCCCCAATTCAAAGAAGTTGTCGTGTATACCCAAGAGTTTGATGCCCAACACTTCTGCCCAGATTTCGGCTAAGGCTTCTTGAGTAGGCGTCTCAGGAGCGACGAACTCCGTTGAGAGACTACTAGCTAAATCAGGTGTAGGCAATGCCTTGCGGTCTACCTTGCCATTGGGAGTCAGTGGTAGTTGTGACAACACCATATACCCATTCGGCACCATATAATCTGGCAACCGCTCCTCCAAATACTCCCTCAACTGCGGTATCAGTTGTTTGGCACTCACAGAAGCCAAGGGATTATTACCATAACCACACCAGTTACCCCCTACCACTGATTGTTGAGTTAATGGTGTTAACACTATTCCCTCTGCTGCTAGTGAGCCTCGCACCAACACCGCATCCATACACCCTTGTCCACCTTTGGCAGACCAACACAACTCCAGTTCATATCCCAAAGAGGTGCTCAGTTGCTCTAGCTGTTCAGGGTCGATACCATTAACTGAGTCTTCCTCTAACTTTTGTCGCAGTTGCTGCACGTTGAGTTTTGAGTCTGGTTGTGATACTAACTCCACTGTCGCCACATCAGTTGCCACCCTGGCATTAGCTAAACTGCTAAAGCAGATTGATTCGGGTTGCTCTTGTCGCAGATATACTTCAATGTCTTCATAACTCATACCCGCACCATTTTCTACTGGTGCAACGATTACTGATGCTGGTTGTGCTTCTATGTGCAACACCACACTATAGCGATATTTATTCAGTTCGTTGTGCTCACTTCCCCTCTGTAAACGTATCTGTACATGGCTGATTTCTGGATAAAGGTCTTTGAGTGCGACAAACAACTCCGGTGAAACCAACAACTCTGTCTCCTGCTGTATTTGTCGGTCTATACTTTGCTGTAGTTGTTGTATTGACAACGATGGGGTCGCTTTATACAGTTGCACTGAGGTATGAAATGCTCTCATTAAGGGGTAAGAGCGGATATCCCCTAAGAAAATCATCCCTCCTGGCTTCACCACCCGGATACTATTAGAGATGACTTGCAACAGATACTCTACACTGGGAAAATACTGGACGATAGAACTCAGTAGCACTATATCGAAGCTGTTATCGTCAATCTCTACCATGTCTTCTGCTGCTTTTTGAGCTAAACTCACATGAGCATATTGCTCTGGCTGCTGTGCTATTTGTCTTTGGATATACTCCAGTGACACATCCGAGATATCTGTGCCGTAATAAGCTTTTGTCTGGGGTGCGATCTCAAACAGCAGCATTCCTGTGCCACACCCTACTTCCCACACCGAATCGGGTTTGTTGGCTAAGACTTGAGTCACGATATCCTTAGCCCACACTCGCATTTGCGCTTCTGGTATTGGTTGATTGTCGTAGTTGCTCAGCCAACCTCTGGTGTTGAATAGAGGGTCACTGACTTCACTTAACTCAGAGTAGATTTGTTGGTTGAATACTTCTTGCCAACTGTCTACTTGAGTATCTGATAGTTCTGGGTTAGAGGTTATGGCAGTTTCAGTTTCAGCCACTATATAGGCGAATAGACGTTTGTCTCCTTGGTTGTCTTCTGTGGCTACTACTACTGTTTCTTTGACTGTGGGGTATGAATTAAGTACCACTTCAATTTCCCCAGTTTCTATACGGTAACCTCGGATTTTTACTTGGTTGTCTATCCTACCCAAGAATTCAATGTTGCCATCGGGTAGATAACGGGCTAAGTCTCCTGTTTTATATAATTTTGTTGTTTTTGACTTATCAAAGGGGTTAGCAATAAATTTGTCAGCTGTCAGTTGAGGGCGGTTGTGGTAGTCTGTTGCTAATCCATCTCCACCGATGTGTAGTTCTCCTGCTACTCCTATTGGTACTGGTTGCAAATTCGAGTCAAGGATGTATGCTTGCGTGTTCGATATCGGCTTCCCTATGGGCAGATTTGTCGCTCCAAGTGGAACAACACTCACCCTGTACCAAGAAGAAAATGTGGTGTTTTCTGTCGGTCCATAGACATGAAGCAATCTTTCTGGTGCGCCATTATCAAGTACCTGCTGCACGGATTTCGGGTCTACTGCCTCTCCTCCAAATAGCAGATGTTTGAGACTACTAAATGCTTGTGGGACTGAAGAGGCTAACTGATTGAACAACGCTGTTGTCAAAAATAGTACACTGATTTGTTGTTGTTTGATGTAGCTGACAAATTCTTGAGGTGAGAGAATAACAGACTTAGTAGTTACCGCTAACACTGCTCCATGCAATAAGGCTCCCCAGATTTCAAATGTGGCGGCATCAAAAGAGGTATTAGAAGCTTGAGCCACTCGGTCTGTTGGTTGCAGTTGCACATAGTTGGTGTTGCACACTAGCCTGACTACTCCTTGATGGGGAATAGTTACTCCTTTTGGTTGACCTGTAGAACCGGAAGTATAGATGACGTAAGCCAACTGCTCAGTGGTTGCCAGATTTACTAAATTTTTAGTGCTCTGTTGACTAATTATTTCCCTATCTGTATCCAGAGTAATAACTGATGCTATCGTCTCAGGTAAATGATGTCGCCATTGTTGTTGAGTGAGCACTACCGATAGTTGAGCATCCTCTATCATGTAATTGAGGCGGGATGGAGGATAGCTCGGGTCGAGTGGCACATAAGCTCCTCCTGCTTTGAGTATGGCTAATAAACCAACAATCATTTCCAGTGAGCGCTCAACACAGATGCCTACTAGCGTTTGTGGCTGAACTCCCAACTGCTGCAAGTAGTGAGCTAGTTGATTGGCTTTACTATTCAACTGGGAGTATGTCAGCTGTTGCTCTTCAAAGACTACTGCTACAGCATCCGGTGTGTTCTGGACCTGAACTTCAAATAACTCCTGGATACATTTGTCAGTAGGGTAATCGGTTTTGGTGTTGTTCCATGCCACTAACAACTGCTGCTGTTCAGTTTCACTCATCAGCGGTAGTCGGCTGATAGGTTTTGAGGGATTCTCTACCACTGCTGCCAGCAAGTTTTGATAATGTGACAACATCCTTTGAATTGTTTCAGCTTCAAATAAATCTCGGTTGTAGGCACAAAATCCTTGGATTTTATCTCCTTGTTCCCACAGGTGCAATTCTAGGTCAAACCTCACCGTCATTTGAGCTCCTGCCTCTTGATACCAACCCACTTCTAAGTTGGGCAGGCTGAAGGATGGCTTCATTGCCTCATTCTGCTGAACGGCAAACATCACCTTAAACAAGGGGTTTTGCGATAGGGAACGTTCTGGCTGCAACTCTTCTACGAGTTTCTCAAAGGGTAGGTCTTGGTGAGAGTAGGCTTCTAGGGCTGTCTGTCTGACTCGGTTTAGCACTTCTAGGAAACTTGGTTGTCCGCTCAAGTCGGTGTACATCACCAGGGAGTTGACAAAAAAGCCAATCAACCCTTCTATTTCACTCCGGTTGCGGTTAGCGATGGGCGAGCCTACTGCAATTTGTTCTTGAGCTGTGTAGCGATAGAGTAAGACTTTGAAGGCTGCCAACAGGGTCATAAATAACGTCACTCCCTGCTGCTGAGTCAGTTGTGTTATTTTTGAGCTCAGTGATGTTGGTAGGTTTATTGATAGACCCGCTCCCTTGAAGCTTTCTACTACGGGTCTGGGATGGTCTGTGGGCAGTTGTAGTTGGGGTAGTTCTTGCAGCTTTTGTTTCCAGTAGTCTAGTTGCCTTTCGAGGGTTTGACCTTGTAAGTAATTCCTCTGCCACACAGCAAAATCGGCATATTGTATTGGTAGCTGTGGTAAGGGGGATGGTTGGTTTTGTAGAGCGGCGGTGTAATGAGCTGATAGTTCTCTTGCCAATACCATCAGTGACCAACCATCACTCGCGATGTGATGTAAAGTGACTTGCAGTACATGTTCTGTTGCTCCTAGTTTGACTAATTGCCCTCGTATGGGGGGGTCTACCTCGAGATTGAACGGTTGTTCATTTTCTTTTTCGAGCAACTGTTGCAGTTGGCTTTTCTGTTGGGATGATGTTAACCCACTTAGAACTTGTGAGGTTAGTTCTAATTCAAATGGTGGTCTGATTACTTGTACAGGTGTGTCGTTAATCGAGCTGAAGCTGGTTCTGAGGGTTTGATGGCGAGCGATGATTTGGTTGAGACTTTGCTGTAGAGCAACTTCATCTAATTCACCTACTAAATGCAGAATCAAGGGCATATTGTAGGCATTGCCACTTAACCCAGCTTTTTCGATAAACCACAGCCTTTGTTGGGCAAACGATAATGGTGGAGGATTACCATCTTGCTCTCTTGCTGTAATGGCTGCTGTCTCAATACCCTGGGTTTGAGTGAGATAGAGCTCTAGTTCCCGAGATAAACTTCCGATGTTTGGTTTCTCGAATAGACTCTGTAGAGGTAACTCTACTGACAATGTCTGTCTTATCCGAGAGACAACTTGGGTAGCTAGCAAGGAATGTCCCCCTAATTCAAAGAAGTTGTCGTGTATACCCAAGACTTGGATACCCAACACCTCTGCCCAGATTTCGGCTAAGGCTTTCTCAGTTTTCGTCTCAGGAGGGACAAACTCAGTTGACAGACTACTGGCATTATCGGGTGTCGGTAATGCCTTACGGTCTACCTTGCCATTGGGAGTCAGTGGCAGTTGTGACAATATCACCAACCCATTCGGCATCATATATTCTGGCAACCGCTCCTCCAAATACTCTCTCCACTGCGGTATCAGTTGTTTGGCTGTTATACTGGCCAAAGGATTATTGCCATAGTGATGCCAGTTACCACCTACTACTAATTGTTGAGTTAGTGGTGTTAACACCATTGCTTTTGCTGCTAATTCACTTCGCACAAATACTGCATCCATACACCCTTGTTCCCCATGTACTGACCAACACAACTCGAGGGAATACCCCAAAGAGGTGCTCAGTTGATAGAGTTGTTCTGGATCGATACCATTGGCAGGTTTTTCTTCTAACTGCTGTCTCAACTGGTACACATTCTGTTTTGACTCAATTTGTGAAAGCAACTCCACCGCAGCCACATCACTTGCCACCCGGCTATTGGCTAAACTGCTAAAGCAGATTGAGTCGGGTTGTTGTTCTTGCAGATATGCCTCTATCTCTTCGATGGACATACCTACCCCATTTTCTACAGGGGCTTCAATGACTGATGCTGGTTGTGCTTCTATGTGCAACACCACACTATAGCGATATTTATTCAGTTCGTTGTGCTCAGTTCCCCTCTGTAAACGTATCTGTACATGGCTGATTTCTGGATAAATCTGTTTGAGGGCGACAAACAACTCCGGTGAGACTAACAACTCTGTCTCCTGCTGTATTTGTCGGTCTATAGTTTGCTGTAGTTGTTGTACTGACAACGATGGGGTTGCCTTATACAGTTGTACTGAGGTGTGAAATAGTCTGATTAATGGCAAACAGCGGATATCCCCTAAGAAAATCATCCCTCCTGGCTTGACCACCCGGATGCTGTGAGCTATAACTTGCAACAGATACTCTACACTGGGGAAATACTGCACTATCGAACTCAGCAGCACGACATCGAAGCTGTTATCAGCAATCTCTGTCATGTTTTCTGCTGCTCTTTGTGCCAAATTCACATGAGCATATTTATCCGCTTGCTGTGCTATTTGTCTTTGGATATACTCCAGTGACACATCCGAGATATCTGTGCCGTAATAGGCTTGTGTGTGAGGTGCTATCTGAAACAGCAGCATTCCCATGCCACAGCCTACTTCCCATACTGAATCGGGTTTGTTGGCTAATACTTGATTGACAATATCCTCCGCCCAGACTCGCATTTGTGCTTCTGGTATTGGTTGGTTGTTGTAGTTGCTTAAGTAACCAGTCGTGTTGAATAGGGGGTCACTGACTTCACTTAGCCGAGAGTAGATTTGTTGGTTGAATATTTCTTGCCAACTGTCTACTTGAGTATTGAATAGTTCCGGGTTTGAGCTAGTGGCAGTTTCGGGTTCTACCACTAGGTATGCTACGAGACGTTTTTCACCTGGGTTATCTTCCCTTGCCACTACTGCTGTTTCTTTGATCGTGGGGTATGAATTGAGAACTGCTTCAATTTCTCCTGTTTCGATGCGGAATCCTCGTATTTTTACTTGGTTGTCTATCCTCCCCAAAAATTCGATATTGCCATCGGCTAGATAACGAGCTAAGTCTCCAGTTTTATATAATTTTGTACCTTGGGAGTGCTCAAAGGGGTGAGCGATAAATTTAGCGGCTGTCAGTTGAGGGCGGTTGTAGTAGCCTGTTGCTAGCCCATCTCCACTGATATGTAGTTCTCCTGGTACTCCTATGGGTACTGGTTGTAAATTGGCATCCAGGATGTATACTTGCGTGTTCGATATCGGCTTACCTATGTGTGGTGATATGTTCCCCAGCTTCTCAGAACATACTAATCCTGAGGTGGTAACCACTGTATTTTCTGTGGGACCATAATTATTGACAACACAGAATGGTAAAGAATCTGATGGATATTGATGAAGCTTGTCTCCTCCTGTTAGCACCATTCTCAATGCCGTTTGTGAAGGCCATTCTAGAGAAGACAAGTGTTCTAATATAGGGGTGGGCACAAAACTAATCGTTATTTTTTGTGAGACTAGCCAGTCCCTGAGATTTTCTGCTGACAGACGAATTTGTGAGTTGACTAAGTGTAAGCTGGCACCTGCACTGAGGTAAGGCCAGATTTCCCATACAGAAGCATCAAATGCCACCCCAGCTATTTGAGATGCTCTATCTGATGGGGTAACTTCAAAAGTGCGTTGATGCCAGAAAACTAGATTTAACAATCCTTGATGAGGAATAGTTACTCCCTTGGGTTGACCTGTAGAACCGGAAGTATAGATGACGTAAGCTAACTGCTCAGTGGTTGCCAGATTTACTAAATTTTCAGTGCTGTGTTGACTAATTATTTCCCCATCTGTATCCAGAGCAATAACTGATGCTATCGTCTCAGGTAGATGATTGCGCCATTTTTCAATAGTTAGCACTACTGATAGTTGAGCATCCTCTATCATGTAATTGAGGCGGAATGGAGGATAGCTGGGGTCGAGTGGCACATAAGCTCCTCCGGCTTTGAGAATCCCCAACAATCCGACAATCATTTCCAGTGAGCGCTCAACACAGATGCCTACTAGCATTTGTGGCTGAACTCCCAAGTCCTGCAAGTAGTGGGCTACTTGGTTAGCTTTGCTATTTAACTGAGAGTACGTCAGCTGTTGCTCCTCAAAGACTATTGCTAGTGCATCTGGGTTTTTTTCTACCTGAGCTTCAAATAACTGATGGATACATTGGTTATTTGGGTAATTTGTTTTGGTGTTATTCCATGCCACCAATAACTGCTGCTGTTCAGTTTCACTCATCAGCGGCAGTAGAGTGATGGGTTGGTTAGGATTGTCTACTATTGCACTCAACAAATTTTGATAATGTGACAACATCTGTTGAATTGTTTCGCCCTCAAACAAGTCTCGGTTGTAGGTACAGAATCCTTGGATTTGGTCTCCTACTGGCCACAGGTGCAATTCTAGGTCAAACCTCACCGTCATTTCGGCTCCTGCTCCTTGATACCAACCCACCTCTAGGTTGGGCAGACTGAAGGATGGTTTAGCTACTTCAGACTGCTGAACAGCAAACGATACTTGGAACAAGGGGTTTTGTGAGAGGGAACGTTCTGGTTGCAACTCTTCTACGAGTTTCTCAAAGGGTAGGTCTTGGTGAGAGTAAGCTTCTAGGGCTGTCTGTCTGACTCGGTTTAGCACCTCTAGGAAACTTGGTTGCCCGCTCAAGTTGGTATACATCACCAGGGAGTTGACAAAAAAGCCAATCAACCCTTCTATTTCACTCCGGTTGCGGTTAGCAATGGGCGAGCCTACCGCAATTTGTTCTTGAGCTGTGTAGCGATAGAGTAAGACTTTGAAGGCTGCTAACAGGGTCATAAATAACGTCACTCCCTGCTGCTGAGTCAGTTGTGTGAGTTTTGAGCTCAGTGATGCTGGTAGGTTTATCGTTAGACCAGCTCCGTTGAAACTTTCTACTGCCGGTCTGGGATGGTCTGTGGGCAGTTGTAGTTGGGGTAGTTCTTGCAGCTTTTGCTTCCAGTAGTCTAGTTGCGTTTCCAGGGTTTGACTTTGTAAGTAGTTTCTCTGCCAAACAGCAAAATCGGCATATTGTATTGGTAGCTCTGGTAATGGCGATGGTTGGTTTTGTACGGTGGCGGTGTAATGGGCCGATATTTCTTTGGTAAATACGGTTAGTGACCAGCCATCACTAGCGATGTGATGTAGGGTGATTTGCAGTATATGTTCTGTTGCTCCTAGCTCAAAGAGCACAGCTCGTATGGGTGGTTCTACTTCGAGATTGAACTGTTGTTCATTTTCTTTTTGCAGTAACTGTTGCAATTGAGCTTTCTGTTGAGATGGTGTTAACTCACTCAGGTCTTTTTTAGCTAGTAACAGTTCAAATGGTGGTCTGATTACTTGTACTGGTGTGTTGTTAATCGAGCTGAAGGTGGTTCTAAGGGTTTCATGGCGAGCGATGATGTGGTTGAGACTTTGTTGTAAGGCAAATTCATCTAATTTACCTACTAAATGTAGGTTCAAGGGCATATTATAGGCATTGCCACTGAACCCAGCTTTTTCGATAAACCACAGCCTTTGTTGGGCGAATGATAATGGTGGGGGGTTGCCATTTCGTTCAATACGCTTGATTGGGCATGGCTTATAGTCTGTTTCTAAATTAGCTTGTTGTAAAAAAGTGATAATTTCTTGCTTACGCTCAGCTAGTTGAGTACGTATGTCTGAGCTTAAAACTCCCTCTGGAGCCTTACAACGCAAGCGTCCATGCTCAATCCAGAGTTTGACATTTTGATTAGCCAGCTCGGATAAAAAAATCTCTAATGTTGTCACAGCTCAATTTCCTCCCATTTTTCTTGATTATCAATATCAGTTTGTAGTTGTTTTGCTAAAGATAAGTTGCTATTTTTACCAATATTCTCAATTTGAAGACTTAATTGAGCCACAGTGGGAATTTCAAACAACTTACTTAGAGGTAATTCGACGTTAAAAGTGTCTCGCAGCCGAGAGACAACTTGAGTAGCCATCAAGGAATGTCCCCCCAATTCAAAGAAGTTGTCGTGTATACCCACTTGTTTGATACCCAGCACCTCTGACCAAATCTCTGCTAGTGCTTTCTGTGTTAGATTCTCAGGAGCCACGAACTCTGTTGATAGACTGCTAGCTAGATCTGGTGCAGGCAATACCTTACGGTCTATCTTGCCATTGGGGGTCAGGGGCAGTTGTGGCAACACCATATAGCTACTTGGCAGAAGGTACTCGGGCAGCTGCTCTTCCAAATACTCTCTTAACTGCGGTATCAGTTGTTTGGCAGTCTGAGCAGCTAAAGGATTGTTCCTATAACGATGCCAGTTCCCCCCTATCTCTAATTGTTGAGTTAGTGGTGTTAGCACCATTGCTTCTGCAGCTAATTCACTTCGCACGAACACCGCATCAAAACTTCCTACCTCCCCCTGTGCTGACCAACATAAATCCACTTCATACCCCAAAGAGGCACTCAGTTGATGTAGCGTCTCTGGATCAATACTATTGATTGGCTGCTGGTGTAACTGTTGTCTCAACCCCTGTACATTCTTAATTTCGTGAGTTTGTGAGAGTAACTGCACTGCATGGAGATCATACCTCACCCTGCCATTGGCTAAATTACTAAAACAAATTGATTCCGGCTGCTGTTGTTGCAGATATGCTTCAATATCTTCATAACTCATCTGTGCCCCCTTCTCTATTGGTGCTTCGATGATTGATGCTGGTTGTACATTGATGTGCAACAGTACACTATAGCGATATTTAGTCAGCTCGTTGTGTTCAGCTCCCCTTTGTAAACGTATCTGTACATGGCTGATTTGTGGATAAATTTCTTTAAGGGCGACAAACAACTCCGGTGAGACTAATAACTCTGTCTCCTGTTGTATCTGTCTGTCTATCTGTTGCCTGAGTTGTGGTAAGGACAATGATGGGGTGGCTTGGTGCAGTTGTACTGAGGTGTGAAATGCTCTCATTAAGGGGTAAGAGCGAATATCTCCTAGGAAGATAATTCCTCCTGGTTTGACTACCCGGATGCTGTTTTCTATAACTTGCAACAGATACTCTATACTCGGAAAATACTGGACGATGGAGCTTAGAAGCACTACATCAAAGCTTTTATCAGCAATCTCTGCCATGTTTTCTGCTGCTTTTTGTGCCAAACTCACATGAGCATACTTGTCTGGATCCTGTGCTATTTGTTTTTGGATATACTCTAGGGACACATCAGAGATATCTGTGCCGTAATAAGCTTGTGTGTGGGGTGCGATCTGAAAAAGTAGCATTCCTGTACCACAGCCTACTTCCCAAACTCTCTGAGGTTTGTGGGCTAAGATTTGAGTGACGATATCGTTGGCCCAGACTCGCATTTGCCCTTCTGGTATCAATTCGTTGTCATAACTGCTGTCCCAACCAGTAATGTTGAACCAAGGGTCTGTTACTTCACTTACCTCTGAGTAGACTTTTTGGAATACTTCTTGCCAACTGTTAACTTGAGTCTCTGATAGTTCTAGGTTGGAGCTAATACTGGCTTCAGTTTCGGCGACTATATACGCTACCAAACGTTTGTCACTTTGGTTGTCTTCTGTTGCCACTACTACCGTTTCTTTGACTGTGGGATGTTGATTGAGGACTGCTTCAATTTCCCCAGTTTCTATACGAAATCCTCGGATTTTTACTTGGTGGTCTATCCTACCCAGAAATTCGATGTTTCCATCGGGGAGATAACGTGCTAAATCTCCTGTTTTGTAGACTCGAGCATCTGCTTGCTCTCTGAAAGGGTGGGGTATGAATTTCTCTGTTGTTAGTTCTGACCGATTAAGATAGCCTCGGGCTAAACCACCCCCACCAATGTGTAACTCGCCTGGGACTCCTATAGGCACAGACTGTAAATAACTATCCAAAATGTAAATTTCCAGGTCAGCTAAAGCCTTCCCTATGGGGCTGCCGCTCTGTTCTAAGTCGGCTTTGCTCAAAAGTCGGTAGGTGACGTGGACTGTCATCTCAGTAATACCGTACATGTTGACTAACTGAGGACACTCATCTCCATGCCGCTCAAACCAGGGAATGAGACTTTGTACTTGCAATGCCTCTCCCCCAAATATGACATAGCGTAGTCTCAGAGCATCAGCAGCGTAATCTTTATCCGCTTGAAGCAGTTGACGGAATGCTGAGGGAGTTTGGTTCAGGACAGTGACCTGATGATGAACTAACAGGTGATAAAATTCTTTGGGAGAACGACTTACCCAATAAGGCACAATTACCAAACGACCACCATAAAATAAAGCTCCCCACATTTCCCAGACAGAGAAGTCGAAGGCGTAGGAATGGAATAGTGTCCAACAATCGTGATCATTAAAGCCATAAATGGCTTGGGTTGTGGTGAATAAACGAACTACATTCTGATGTGGAATTAAGACTCCCTTAGGTTTTCCGGTAGAGCCTGAAGTATAGATGATATAAGCCAGGTTCTCAGAACTAACTCCACTTTGGATATTCTCTGTAGATGTCTGAGCAATCCCAGACCAATCCCTATCCAAGCACAGTACTTGTGCGTCCAACTCTGGCAGTGATGCCAACAGCTGCTCCTGAGTCAACAGCACTGATACCTGTGTGTCATTAAGTATGAACTTTAGCCGCTCTTGTGGATAGCTGGGGTCTATTGGTACATAAGCACCTCCAGCTTTGAGTATGGCTAATAAACCGATGACCATCTCCACAGAACGCTCAACACAGATACCCACTAGCACTTCTGGCTTAACTCCCAACTGCTGCAAGTAGTGGGCTAGTTGATTAGCTTTACCATTCAACTGAGAGTATGTCAGCTTTTGCTCTTCAAAGACTAATGCTATTGCATCTGGGGTTTTCTGAACCTGAGCTTCAAATAACTGATGAATACATTGGTTAGTAGGGTAATCGGTTTTTGTATCGTTCCATGCCACCAACAACTGCTTTTGTTCTGTCTTACTCATCAATGGCAGTAAGCTGATAGGTTGGTTGGGATTCTCCACTACTGCTGCCAGCAAGTTTTGATAATGAGATAGCATCCGTTGAATTGTTTCGGCTTCAAACAAGTCTCGGTTGTAGGCACAGAACCCTTGGATTTGGTCTCCTTGTTCCCATAGGTGCAATTCTAGGTCAAACCGCACGGTCATTTCGGCTCCTGCCCCTTGATACCAACCCACCTCTAGGTTAGGTAGGTTGAAGGATGGCTTTACTACTTCCGACTGCTGCAGGGCAAATGATACTTGGAACAAAGGGTTGTGTGAGAGGGAACGTTCTGGCTGCAACTCTTCTACGAGTTTCTCAAAAGGTACATCTTGGTGAGAGTATGCTTCTAGGGCTGTCTGTTTGACTCGGTTTAATACTTCAATAAAACTTGGTTGTCCCCCCAAATCTGTGTACATCACTAGGGAGTTGACAAAAAAGCCAATCAACCCTTCTATTTCCCTCCGATTGCGGTTGGCTATTGGCGAGCCTACCGCAATTTGTTCTTGAGCTGTGTAGCGATAGAGTAAGACTTTGAAGACTGCCAACAGGGTCATAAATAATGTCACTCCCTGCTGCTGAGTCAGTTGTGTGAGTTTTGAGCTCAGTGATGCTGGTAGGTTTATCGGTAGGCCAGCTCCGTTGAAGCTTTCGACTGCGGGTCTGGGATGGTCAGTGGGCAGTTGTAGTTGAGGTAGTTCTTTGAGCTTTTGTTTCCAATATTCTAGTTGTGTTTGTAGGGTTTGACCTTGTAAGTAGTTCCTCTGCCAAACAGCAAAATCGGCATATTGTATTGCTAGCTCTGGTAAGAATGATGGTTGCTTTTGTACGGCGGCGGTGTAATGAGCTGAGAGTTCTCTTGCCAATACCGTCAGTGACCAACCATCCGAGGCAATGTGATGTAAGGTGACTTGCAGTATATGTTCTTTTGCTCTTAGTTTCAGGAGAATAGTTCTTATGGGGGGGTCTACTTCCAGATTGAACAGTCGTTCATTTTCTGCTTGGAGTAGCTGTTGGAGTTGAGCTTTCTGTTGGGATGGTGTTAACCCACTTAGATCTTGTGAGGTTAGTTCTAATTCAAATGGGGGTCTGATTACTTGTACAGGTGTGTCCTTACTCGAGCTGAAGGTAGTTCTGAGGGTTTCATGGCGAGCAATGATTTGGTTGAGACTTTGTTGTAGAGCAACTTCGTCTAATTCACCTACTAAATTTAGGGTCAAGGGCATATTATAGGCATTGCTACTTAACCCAGTTTTTTCGATAAACCACAGTCTTTGTTGGGCAAACGATAAAGGCGGGGGATTGCCATCTTGTTCTCTTGGTTTGATCGTTTCTGTCTCAATACCCTGGGTTTGAGCTAGATATATCTCTAACTCCTGAGCCAAACTGGCTATCTCTGGCTTCTCAAATAGACTCTGTAGAGGTAACTCTACTGACAACGACTGTCGTATCCGAGAGACAACTTGAGTTGCCAACAACGAATGCCCCCCCAATTCAAAGAATTGGTCATATATACCCACCTGTTGGATACCCAACACCTCTGCCCAGATTTCTGCTAAGGCTTTCTCAGTTTTCGTCTCAGGAGCAACGAACTCCGTTGAGAGACTACTAGCTAAATCAGGTGCAGGCAATGCCTTGCGGTCTACCTTGCCATTGGGAGTTAGTGGTAGTTGTGACAACACCATATACCCATTCGGCACCATATAATCTGGCAACCGCTCCTCCAGATAATCCCTCAACTGCGGTATCAGTTGTTTGGCTGTTACACTAGCCAAGGGATTATTGCCATAATCATGCCAGTTACCCCCTACTAACGATTGTTGAGTTAGTGGTGTTAACACCATTGCTTCTGCCGCTAATTCACTTCGCACAAAGACTGCATCAAAACATCCTTCCCTCTTGTGTGACCAACACAACTCCAGGGAATACCCCAAACAGCTGCTCAGTTGATGTAGCTGTTCGGGGTCGATACCATTAACTGAGTCTTCCTCTAACTTTTGTTTCAACTGTTGCACATTCAGTTTTGACTCAACTTGTGAGAGTAACTCCACTGCCTCCACATCAGTTGCCACCCTGGCATTAGCTAAACTGCTAAAGCAGATTGATTCGGGTTGCTCTTGTCGCAGATATACTTCAATGTCTTCGATGGACATACCTACCCCATTTTCTACAGGGGCTTCGATTACTGATGCTGGTTGTGCTTCGATATGCAGCAGCACACTATAGCGATATTTATTCAGTTCGTTGATTTCACTTCCCTTCTGTAAACGTATCTGTACATGGCTGATTTCTGGATAAATCTCTTTGAGTGCGACAAACAACTCCGGTGAGATCAACAACTCTGTCTCCTGCTGTATTTGTCGGTCTATACTTTGCTGTAGTTGTTGTACTGATAACGATGGGGTTGCTTTATACAGTTGTACTGAGGTGTGAAATGCTCTCATTAAGGGGATATCCGCTCTTACCCCTTAATGAGA
>JAAHGL010000012.1 GCA_010692635.1 Symploca sp. SIO2C1
ACTATTGCCCAAGTATGAAGTGGCAGGAGATATTGTTGGAGCAGGTATAGATGAGTGGGTCTTGGTAAGTCTTGGCAGTGCTGCTCGTCAGGTAGGTGAAACTAATAAGCGCCCTCTTGATGCAATGGTAGTGGGAATTATTGACACTGTCAGTGTAGGTAATCATCTACTCTACAGCAAGAAAGATCAAGAGCGTTAGTAGGCAAGGCAACAGGCAACAAACCTAAAAAATACCACCTAATACCTAATACCTAAGCCTATTCAGATAGGAGTTAATACATTTATGGCAGTCCAAAGCTACGCGGCCCCCCCGACACCTTGGTCAACAAGTTTAGCAGAACCCCAAATTCATGAAACTGCCTATGTGCATTCTTTTTCTAACATTATTGGGGATGTCAGGATTAGTGAGAATGTCTTGATTGCCCCTGGTACTTCAATTCGAGCTGATGAAGGGGGACCGTTTTACATTGGTGCTGGCACTAACATTCAAGATGGTGTGGTCATTCACAGTCTCGAAGAAGGTAGAGTAGTTGGAGATGACCAAGAAAATTACTCTGTCTGGATTGGAAGTAATGCTTCCATGACTCACATGAACCTGATTCATGGTCCGGCTTATATTGGGGACGATTGCTTTATTGGTTTTCGCTCCACAGTATTTAATGCCCGGATTGGTAAAGGCTGTATTGTGATGATGCACGCCCTAGTTCAGGACGTAGAAATTCCTCCTGGTAAATACGTACCTTCAGGAGCAGTAATTACCACCCAGCAACAAGCTGACAGACTACCAGATGTTGAAGAGCAAGATATGCAGTTTGCTCATCATGTGGCAGCAGCTAATGAGGCATTGCGCTCTGGTTATCGATGCTTTGAGAATGATGCTTGTATAACTCCTATCAAAAATCAAATTGCCCATAAGTCTGACGTTAATGGCAACGGTGACAGTAGTCCTCACAATTCTGAAAAATCATATAGTTCTATGTCTTCCAGTACACAATTGAGTTCAGATATTCAAACACAGGTTAGTCAACTATTAGCCCAAGGTTACCGCATTGGAGCTGAATATGCTGATGAGCGCCGCTTCCGCACTAGTTCCTGGAAGAGTGCTACCTCAATTCACTCCGACCGAAAATCGGAAGTAATAGCTGCTTTGTCTGATTGTATGGCAGAACATGAGGGCGAATATGTGCGGCTAATTGGGATTGATCCTAAAGCCAAACGACGGGTTCTCGAAGAAATTATCCAAAGACCAGGTGATAAGGTATCAGCAACTACTAGTAGATCAGGAGCCTCTCGCTCTAGCTACAGTAGTTCCTCATCTTCGAGCTACAGCTCTGCTAAACCTTCCAGTACAGGCTTGAATACGGAAGTTGCCCAAAAGGTGCATCAACTGTTAAGTCAAGGTTACAACATTGGAGCTGAGTATGCTGATGAGCGCCGTTTCCGCACCAGTTCTTGGAAAAGTGCTTCCTCAATTCACTCCGAACGGGAATCGGAAGTAATAGCTGCTTTATCTGATTGTATGGCAGAGCATGAGGGAGAGTATGTACGGCTAATTGGGATTGATCCTAAAGCCAAGCGGCGGATTCTCGAAGAAATTATCCAAAGACCGGGTGATAAGCCTCAACCTGCCTCCAACAATGGTGCGAATAGTAGCAGCTACAAGAGAGCCGAACCCTCAAATATTACCAGGGAACAATACTCCGACATATCTTTAAGCAAGGAAACTGTTGAACAAGTACGTCAGTTATTGTCTCAAGGCTACAAAATTGGCACAGAACATGCAGATAAGCGTCGCTTCCGTACTAGCTCTTGGCAAAGTTGTTCCCCAATCGCATCCAATCGTGAATCGGAAGTTATTGAAAGCTTAGAAGATTGCATCGCTAGCCATAGTGATGAGTATGTACGCCTAATTGGTATTGATACCAAAGAAAAGCGGCGTGTTCTGGAGACGATTATTCAAAAACCTAACTGAGCTAATAGCTATTAGCTGATAGCTGATAGCTATTAGCTGATAGCTAATTTCCTTAGTTTCGTTCCAAAAATGGTGAGTAGATAAAAATTAAAGACTTTGTTCCAAGCAATATGCATTTGCCTACACTGTCGTTGACTAGCAATTCTCATATATATGTGGAAGGCAATGTAAGCATTAACGATAGTGCTGTGATTGCCCAGGGAGTAATTTTGCAAGCAGCTCCAGATAGTAAAATTATCATCGCTGCTGGTGTATCTATTGGTATGGGTTCAATCCTTCATGCTCAAGGAGGTAATCTGGAAGTCAAAGCCAATGCCAATCTAGGAGCAGGTGTTCTGGTAGTTGGCAAGGGTGAAATTGGCGAAAATGCTTGTGTTGGTTCAGTTACGACAATTTGGAACTCTTCTGTTGAACCCTGGCAAGTAGTGCCTGCCGCTTCTATTCTTGGAGATAAGGGACGTCAAATTGCTGGCATCTCGGATAGTGAGGTATCACCATCTACTAGTCACTATAGTACTAATGTGCCAGAACAAGTATCTCCTTCTACTAATACAACTGCTCAGGAATCTCTCAACGGTCAAATTACTTCCCCATCGGAAGTCACACCTACGGATATAACTGACGAAGAATCTATAACTGATAGCAACAGCGCTAGTCAAGCAGATCAAGCTCAAGCAGAACCTTCTCAATCAGAAAGTAGTCCAGAATCAGAAAGTAGTCCAGAAACGTCGCCACAAGACGCATCACCTGCTACAGAAAATAGTAAACCTGTGTCAGGACAAGGTAGCTTGGATCAACTTCTCAAAACTCTGTTTCCCTACAATCAGTAACTGAATATAGCGTTTCTCATTTAGATGAGGTACAAAGAGCCTGGGAATTGGGAATTGGGAATTGGGAATTGGGAATTGGATCTGTACCTCACGGATGCGAGAACTGCTATATTTTGCTCCAAAGACAGTTAGGGACTTGCAAATAAAAAATATCCAATCCTTAGTTTTACTACTCACAGATAGCTTTGAGGACTTGGAGTAACTGCATTAAACTGTTGTCGTTAAGTAAATTCAACTCAGACATATATTGATAAGTCGGTGGATTTCCTTGTTGCATATAGATAAACTGATAATTCGCTCAGTTGGTAACTAGTCCCCAAACTGTTTTTTGATGTTCTAGGCTCGAGTAAGCGTAAGTTATTCAACAATTGATAATGAACAATGGATAATGGATAATTACCTCTCCTTGAAAGAAGAGGATTGAACTTCAGGAAAATATTTTCTTTTTATTTTCTTCATATAAAAGTTCTAGGGATAATAGGGGGAGAAATTAGCCATTGTACTGCCTCTTTAAAAAAGATGATGAACTTCTTTTAAGGAGATGTTGCTTGCTTGAAGCTTGAAGTGTAGTCATGCTTTGATGTTTACTGCGGGAAAGTGGGAGCAATAAGGTGATTTCCTCCGAAAGAATGTACCTATCGTAGTGCCGTGACAGGACTAAAACTGTAGGTTGGGTGGAACGAAGTGAAACCCAACGGAATATACGAGGAGTGTTGGGTTACGCTATCGCTCCACCCAACCTACTTATTCCACTATTTTAGCTGTGTCGCGGCACTAGCCAACTCAGTGAGTGATACTATCTAGAGAAAAATCTGGTTGTGTAGCTAAACGAAAAGTTACTGGTACTATAGCTTTGCCGTTAATCAATCTTCCGTAGATCATGGTACAGTACGCTCAATCGCACCACCAAAGCTGACCGCAACGTCATAACCAATCCGCATGGTAAACAATCTGGCATTTGGTTTCTTTTGCTTGAACTTTAATGCTGTTTCCACACCAGTTTGATCTATTCCATATTCACCAGTTTCAGCATCAATCACAATCATTTTGCCAATATTATCCCCCCATTCAACTTGTTGGCGAATGCCATTTTCGTACAGTTGTTTGGCTCTTTCAGCAACTTCTTCTGTACTCCAAAAAATAGCTTGCATGGTAATCACACCTACTTTTTGCTCTTTAGTTATTCTAACCGATACATTCTAATTGCCCATGCATCTTCTACTGATAGAAAAACTCAATGCTCATCCTGAGTCTTAGAAGAACCCAACAGTACATCTTATTTAAACTAGTGAAAGTTTATATATGAGCGCAGACTTTCCCCATGATAAAAAAATGATACCAAAAAATACAGCAATTAATTGGCATCAAAAAAATTATCACTCTCTTCTTGTGGAACGGGCATCTTGCCCGTACAATCCCAGTCCAACCCATGCGATCGCTTATTGGTCATTAATGAAAAGGATATGTTAGCTTAGCATTCTCGATTGGCTTCGGAATCCGCCCAGAGTTCAAACTCACCGGCTAATAGCTCAAGTCCACTCAAGTGGACTAAAATCCTTATCCATCCTGAGTTAGACGAAATTGAAAACCCTCATTCCCAATTATTCTAAATTACGTCTAATGTGAATTACGATCCCCAAAACAGACAATATCAATTGCGGTAGGGGCGGGTTCACCAACCAATTAAGGAAATCAACAAACCCTACAGGTAAACCCGCCCCGGTTTGACGCATGATAATTGGTTTCGGTGACCGGGGCAGGTTTAGCAAAATTATCGTTGAGAATCCAAGTTTCGGGTGAACCCGCCCCTACAATATGTACAATTTAATTCACATTAGACGTAAATTCTAAATTCCCAATTCCCAGATGCTGAAACTTCTGACTAAACTTTAGCGGATTTGGTATAACAGTGAGCTGACGAGTATCGAACCAGCGAGTTAACCTGTTGCTCAATCAGATAATTGCGATCTGGTGGATTTGGGTGATTCTGAAGTGTCTAGCCATGCTTCAGTAGAATCAGCTTCTGGTGGGTTGGAATCGGTAGATGTTAAGTAGTAGGGTGGGCATTGTCAACAATCTCCAACAGCTGCGAAATGATTGGAGAGCAATGCCCACCACAGCCTTCCCACCTAATTGGGATTGGTGGCAAAAATGGGTAATTTATCAGTAACATTGTTGAAGATATTGATTTTGCCCACCCTACTGGCTTTTTCGTAAACTTAGTAAATTAGTTTCTGACAGAGTTGGGTTCCGCTTCGCTTCACCCAACCTACAAAATGTGTGTTCCTAATGATCGCCACCATTTGAGCCAAACATTGACGCCAACCTTTCTTAAAGAACTTCACCAACATTTTTATAAAAATCAAAATACATGATTTTTTTTGAAGACTTTGAGATATTTTCATATATATGAAAATCATTTAAGCAAATATTATTATGGCGCATTATATAATCTACGTGAATACTCTTAGATTGCTATATTTTTAAGTATTATTGCTAGTTGCTTGTCCCTAAATATACTGATTTTAAATCATTGCCACCATTTAATTAAAACACCATCAGAAAATATATTAATTAGTTAAATTTTTAATGAAGAACATTTTGTCGGTTCCTAGTTTCCGGATTTGGATGCTAAGCTCAGAAAGATAAATAGTAAGAGCAAATATTTGCCAATCTCGTGAACAATGGATATTCTAATTTTTCTTTTAATTTTGATCGTAATTTTCCTGTTTTACATAGGTAATATTCGCAATCATCTCAATACTTTAGATAGTAGAGTAGCTCGTAATTTCTCCGGAGTCGATATAGTTCTTGAGGAACGGCATAATACAATTAAGAAGCTCAAGGGTCTTGCCAGTGGAGAGAAAAAAAATCTGCGAGAACAGTTTGAGCGCTTAGTTGAACTAATTGAACATTCTACAGCCAATAAAGGGAATCTCAAAGAATATTTTGATACTGAAAACCAAATTTCGCTAATTTGGAGCCAGACAATTGAGCTTCCAGACATTCAACAAGTCAAAGGATTCTCAAAGTTGAGTGATACGATTATCAATCTAGAACAGGAAATTGCGGCTGCGAGACGAACATACAACGGCAGTGTTGAGCGTTTGAACAATGGACTTGAAAGTTTTCCGAATGGATTAATTGCACAAATGCTCTTCAAAAAGTTCCAGTTTAAAGAATATTTTAAAGCGACTGAAGAAACTCGTAAAGATATAGATATGGAAAATTGGAGTTAAGCCAATCCTGATTTTGTCTATATAGTTAAAACACAATTTGTAAGGATGGTTAAGGGTATAGTTTAATCAAGATAATTTATGAATACGATTCAACGTCAATTGGAAGTATTGTACAGTGAACACAATTATCGAGAACGGTTACTCGATATTGAAAATAAGCGACGGCAATACTGTAATAAAAAGTTACGTTTTGATAGACTAAGCCTGATCATGGCAGTCACTTATTTTGTTTTAGTGTTCACTATAACTAATGGGCTATGGTTCTTGCTTTCTAGGGAAAATACGCTGCTAGCAATTTCTATCATTATCATTGTTGGAGTGGTTATATTTAGTATTTTACGAGGCTGGAGAACGACTAGAAATTATATTAGTTCATTCTTACAAATTTGCCTTTCAGCTCTACTATTCTCTCGTAAGGCAGTGATCAACTGTATAGAAATACTATTCCCTAGTATTAAGAACAGAGAGTTTTTCCCAGCTTGGGAGTATGGCTTACGCCTGATTCTGGCAATAGTTTTAGTTATTGTAGGAGTAAATGTTACTCAAGGTACTAATTTCTTGCTCTTTCAGGGGAAAATCTTTGCAGCTATTCCGCTCATTATTATCAGTGGAGCAGGTATATATGGTATCTTGCAGAGCTCCAAGGTAATTGAGCGTGACATCAGCTCGTGCTGGCAGATTTACAGTTTGGCTTTGGTAGAGTTCCGTTGTGAAGCAGTTACAAGTTTCACCAAAATTATATATCCCACTGCTAAGAATATACAATTCATTCTAGCTTCAGAGTTTGAATGTTGGCAGAAGGATTCTCTTGGCGTCAATAATTCGGGACTGTTCTACAATAATTTAGAACAGTATGGAGAACGCAATCAACTAACTTTTTCTATTGATGGTTTGACCTACAAAGTTGGAGAAGTTGAACTGATTTTTGAGATTAGTCCTGGCAACCAAGCAACAGAGTTTGATCGTTTTGTTTACTTTGCTCAGGACAATAGTCCAACTTTTGGTATTTTTCGAGGCAATTTCTACAATTTACCATTTTTGACAATTAATCAAACTAAGACTTATCTTATCCCTCATCAAGCTGCTCCCATTCCACTGAAAAATTGCAGAAAAAGAGTAACAGATTGGACTGGAAAGGACAAGTATAAAGAAGTGAAGGTAAGCAAAGATTATCCCTGGTTAGAATGGTATGGGACAGCAAGTAAAAAAACTCCTGAGCGCTTTATAGAATCGGGATTTGAAGAGTACACCATGGAGAATGTTGATCTCGAAGATCGGTTTCATACATTTGGTAATAATGAAAATGCGACACGTAAGCTACTCTCTTACCAATTGATGGAGCAGATTGTTAAAGCCGTTCCACTGCAAAAATCTACATCTGATGGCAATTTATTTTCCCTTGTCAAACAGAAAAAGACTTGGATGTGTAACTTTTGGTTTGCTATGCAGCAACAACGACTATTGATCGCTCGACAGCAAGATAATTTGATGTTTTTTACCCAAACTGGCGAAGGTTCTGTAGAGCTTAAAAATGTTATCGACAATTTTGAGAAGCTTACAAAAACATTACAGGTTATTCAACAACTAAATTTACTCCAAGCTAATGCTCAAAGATTATAATTAATGTATTATTATGGACTTTGATATAAAATCTCTAAAAGTTTTTGTTTCTCCCCAAGAACTGAATCATTCGATACTTCAAAAGCGTTTGGCTAGAGTGTCAGCAAGAAAACCTGGCTTCCGCATTGCGTTTATTCACCCAGTCATTAGCTTTTTTTGGTTGTTCTGCATTTTTGCCTCCTTATCTACTGCGGTGTTATCTTTATCCTTGGTGGGGCATATGGCTACAGAAGTCATCTATAAGTTGTTACCCCTATCCTTGGGAGGTACTGTGGTAATTCCCTTGGTATCTTCCATGTTCTCACTGTGGCAACGTCGGAAACGATATCTTACAGAATTGGCTTTGTGTCGGCGGGAGCCAATTACTGAGGTTGAAATCACCGAATATTTTGAAGGATATAAATCGAGTTTTCTCCTCCAGTATCAAGAGTATATAAATACTCTGAACAGCAAGTTTAATTTTCTACCAGAGGAGTTTGTAGAAACACAAACTCTGTTTTCTTCAGATGTTGTCAGAAGGCGAGAACCAGTTGCGGATATTATCGAGCGACTCACACAAGTGAAGTCAAACTACTTGTCTCGATTAGAGTTCCTTGAGAGAGACTTCATCAAACAACTGAAGCAAGAACAAAAAGAACTCTTTATGGAATCGGCAGCTGAGTTTGATTTAGCCTTAGAACATTTAAGCAGGGAAATCGATATGGCAAATACATACCTCAAAGCAGCAAGGAAGTTAGACTTGGGCAAAACTTAAGCCAAAAAATAGTTAATGATGTTCAAAGATGTTTTTGTAGTGGAGTAGATCTAAAGAAACCATTACTGGTAAAACTTCAAAACACTGTTGAGTCAGTTCCCAACGTCCTTCTCTTTTGAGCATATTAACCAATTTCTGCTTCGCACCCAACAGATAGCGCACATCGTTGGCAGCGTATTGCAACTGCTCATCAGAAAGGTTAGCCGCATTACCCCAGTCGGAACTCTGAGAAGTTTTATCTAGTTCCACTAGTTCCAATTCTCGTACCACATCCTTGAGACCATGATTACTAGTGTAGGTACGAGCTAGCTTACTGGCAATTTTAGTACAAAATATCGGCTTGACATCAATACCGAGATTCTGCCGCAACATAGCAAGATCAAAGCGAGCAAAGTGAAATACCTTCATGACATCAGCTGCTTCCAACAACTGCTTGAGTAATGGTGCTTCTGTTTGTCCCTTGGCAATCCGAATCACACTTACTCTATCTTTAGAGTCACACAATTGTACGAGACACAAGCGATCGCGTTGGTAGATTAGTCCCATAGTTTCTGTATCCACCGCGATTTGGGACTCTGCCAGATACTTATGATATAGCTCCTCGGATAAGTCGCGATCGCAAACCTGAAAATCTTGCAATTCCATAATCTAAAATCTAAAATCTCAACGGTGCTTGATAAAGACTTGGGTAAAGTAATACTCACCCTTAGCATTTTGGGTAACGCCAATACCTGTGAGGTCAAACTCCCCCTGAATATTTTTCAGATGACCAGGACTTTTGAGCCAACCCTCAACTGCCTGCTTACCTGGATCAGAATAACCTTGATTGTACGCTACATTTTCCGCAGCACTGCGATAGGGAATCGATTTTTCTAGTGCTTTGACTCGTCCCTCAAATCCATCATGGCTAAAGGAAACCCTACCACTTGCCATTGCCTCACTATGCAATCTTGCCTGCTCACTGATCCGAGGGTCTAAAGTTAGGGGGGATAAATTACGGGATTGGCGATATTGATTAATCTGGCGATGAACAGATATCTCCAAGTTCATGAAATCTCCAGAGGTTGAACCTTGAGAAGCTGTTGGGGTTGGTGTAGTCTGTGAGGGTAGAGGTTGACTAATGCTGATAGGAGAATTGCAGCCGCTGAGTCCGGCAGCTAGTACAAGTAGTCCCCAATTCATCTGAGATAATCGTTTTAGCATCATTCAAGAGAAAGTGTGAAACAAGGCTTTCCAGATTTAATACTTCAGCTTGCGGTTCAACGATTCCGGATTGCTTAAGAAAGGCAGAAGGCAGGAGGCAGAAGGCAGGAGGCAGGAGGCAGGAGGTAAAAGAAATCTTTTCAACATCCACGAATTGCTTGTCTTACTCCCCCAACTTCCCCAGCTCCCCCAGCTCCCCCAGCTCCTCCATCTCCTCATCCCTCCCCTGTTTCTAAGTCAATCAACTTGGCAACAGTTTGAACATCCTTATCACCACGACCGGAACAATTAATTACGATACGAGGAGAACCACTAAGTTGGGGACACAGAGTTTCTAGATAAGCGATTGCATGAGAGGTTTCCAGTGCTGGGATGATACCCTCTAGCTCAGACAACAATCTAAAAGCCGCGATCGCTTCTTGATCAGTCACACTATAATATTCTGCTCTACCGCTGTCCTTCAAATAACTATGCTCAGGACCAACACCGGGATAATCTAGTCCCGCACTAATGGAGTGAGCTTCTAATACCTGACCATCATTATCTTGCAACAAATAGCTCATTGCTCCGTGCAAAACTCCCGGACGTCCACGGGTAAGCGTTGCAGCATGCTTCTGGGATTCTACACCTTCTCCTGCTGCCTCAACCCCAATCAACCGCACACTTTCTTCTTTTACAAACTCATGGAAGAGTCCCATGGCATTGGAACCACCACCTACACAAGCTAGCAGAATATCCGGCAAACCACCCCATTTTTCTTGGCACTGAGCACGAGTTTCCTTGCCAATCACTGCATGAAAGTCACGCACCAGCAACGGGTAAGGGTGAGGTCCTGCCACGGAACCTAAGATATAGTGGGTAGTTTCCACATTTGTTACCCAATCGCGAATTGCTTCAGAGGTAGCATCCTTAAGAGTACCAGTACCTGCTTCTACAGGTTGCACCTTTGCTCCCATCAACCGCATCCGAAAGACATTCAGTGCTTGCCGTTCCATATCTTGGACACCCATATAAATGATGCATTCCAGACCAAAACGAGCACAAACTGTTGCTGTTGCTACACCATGTTGTCCCGCACCTGTCTCAGCAATAATACGTTTTTTACCCATGCGTTTAGCCAAAAGGACTTGAGCTAAAGCATTATTAATTTTGTGAGCTCCGGTATGATTTAGGTCTTCTCGTTTCAAATAAATTTGAGGACCACTGCCATCAGCCTTGGCATAGTGAGTAGTCAGACGCTCAGCAAAGTATAGAGGACTAGGGCGTCCTACATAGTCTCGTAGTAACCCTTGCAGTTCTTGTTGGAAATCCGAGTCATTGCCATATCGCTGAAAAAACTGCTCTAGCTCACTCAGAGCAGGCATTAGGGTTTCCGGCACATACTTGCCGCCAAATTTGCCAAAACGCCCTAAGGCATCCGGTTGCGGGGTAACACTTTTGGTATCAGTTTGGGGGCTATGAGGTAGGGGAGTAGTAGTCACAGTAGAGATAAGAATACAGGACAGAACCCATTATACTTAAGGGCTTACACTGCAAGAGCTTCGTTTAAACTGATCTCACACCTTGTTAACAAATCCAAACTGGTTCCTATCCTAAGAACTGTCTTATTGCCAACCTTCGCAGGTTAACTTTTACCGCCGATAAAGCCTAATTTGTTTATTCCCATTTACTGATTGTCAACAAATCATTCAAATGGGATAATAACAAATTAAAATCAAAATAAAATATCAGCAATAATTTTGATTAATATATGAATTTGATTAGTTTAATATATTCATTTCGACCTGTAAGTATCTAAGGCTACATCGGATAAATACCAAAGAAGTTAATCAGAAAAATCAATAATTATAGATATATCTTTTGAGTATAATAAATGCTCATCAATTAGGTAATACAAGATGTATTTAAATTATAATCACTCAAATGCTGTAGCTCATTATCCACAACATTTTGTTAAAATTGACATCACAGTTTAAATGCCGAACAATTAATTGCAGCTTTCTTATATAGGCTCTACAACTAGAAAAAATTGCAATATTATTCAACTGGAAAGATTCAACTGTAGTAGCTAAAAAAATGTTTATTACTGGTTCCTTACAAGAATTTTCCTTACTAGAAATTTCTCATTGTATCTATAAAGAGAAGAAAACAGGATTACTGCAAATTTTTTCTTCACCAGAATCTCCAGAAAATTCATTATCAAATCATTACATTTGGGTATCTCAAGGCAAGCTTGTCGCAGCAGCTAACCAATTAAATAATCAAGGTTTAGTGTCACTAATTCAACAATACCATTGGGCTAGTAATCGCGTAGTTACCAAAGTCGCTCAGTTTTGCCCAAAAGAGCAACCATTGGGGTTATACCTGAGAAATCAAGGTGTGCTAAAATCTCAACATCTGAAACATTTATTTGAAGTACAGTTATTCCAACAAGTGCGTATTTTGTTTCAGTTTAAGGATGTTCAGTTTAAATTTGACCAAGATGTACCAACGCCAATGTCAGAGATGACTGGCTTGACTTTGCCAGTAGTTTCACTAAATTGGGTGCTAGAAAAACTGACAATATTGCAAGAAATTTTTGAGTTAAGAAATTTACTCCCAGACAATTCTTATGGCTCTAATAAATCCAGTTTTTTTTGTAGCCAAGTTGATCATCTTCTAGATATTGCTTTTTTTCATTCTTTAAATTTTTCTTTATTCAATCAAGAGAATTCGATAAATAAGCTATCTCAATTTATTGATTTATACTATTTGCCTTATGATTTACCTAAATCTATGCCAAACCAACGAGTTTCTTGTGCTTTGGCTTAGTTTAACCAAATCTACACTAAGAATTGTTCGTTCCCGTTATCATAGTGAAGATTACGGGGACTATATCCGCTGAGCATCAGCATAAAATTCTACATACAAGCGAGGAGGGATGATGGCAACTATAGAAATGACTGTAGCTGAATGATGAAGCGAGGTGATGTTTTTGATGCTAGACTTGATCCAACAGAAGGCTCTGAACAGGCAGGAAATCGTCCCGTTATTATCGTCAGTCGTAATGCAATTAATGCAGCTAGTTCTGTAGTTTTGTCTGTGCCTTGTACAACTTATCGGGAAGGGCGACGCATTTATCCAAGCCAACTCCTAATTAGGGCTTGCTGTATAAGTGTGGAAGCTATAACAGAATTGGGTTTCAAGGATTTTTCGGAGAAATAAGTGCAAGGAAATTATACCTTTTGGCTCAAAAAGCTTGCACAATGGAAAAAATCTGGGAGCTAATCGAGGGGTCATTCACTCATTACTCATTACTCATTACTCATTACTCATTACTCATTACTTCAAAAGCCGAATCAATCGACTTATTCAGCAAACCCTAAATAAGAACTTCTTGACTTTTGCTACTTTCTTCACCCAGCTACTCCTACAGCTTCAATGGCTTTTTCCAGGGCGATCGCAACATGAGTCCAATGAGTTCCCCCTTGACAAAAAGCGATGTATGGCTCTCTTAGAGGTCCATCTGCGGAAAACTCGGAAGTACTGCCATCAATAAATGTACCCCCTGCCATTACTAATTCGCTCTCATAACCGGGCATTGCTGCTGGCACTGGGTCAAGATAGGAACCAACAGGGGAATGCTGCTGAATTGCTTGACAGAAGGCAATTAATTTCTCTGGTGAACCCAGCTTAATCCCTTGAATCACATCTCTACTGGGTTCCATTGGTAGGGGATTGACAGGGTAACCCAATTGCTGGAAAACATAAGCAGTTAACTGATTACCTTTGAGAGCTTCTCCTACCATTTGGGGAGCTAAGAATAATCCTTGGAACAGCAACCTATTTTGCTCAAAGGTAGCGCCACCAGTGCTACCAATTCCGGGAGCCGTCAAACGACAGGCAGCAGCTTCTACTAAGTCAGCTTTACCTGCAATATAACCGCCAGCGGTAACAATTGTACCCCCAGGATTTTTAATCAAGGAACCAGCAATAAGTTCAGCACCAACTGCTGGAGGCTCTCTTTCTTCAACAAATTCTCCATAACAGTTATCAACAAAACAGATGGTACCCGGATTTTGTTGTTTAACTAGTTGGATAATTTTTTCAATGTCGGCAATGGAAAGACTAGGCCGCCAGGAATAACCACAAGAGCGTTGAATGAGTACTAGCCTAGTAGAATTACTCACAGCTTGTCCTAAAGCTTGCCAATCTACAGTGAGCTCTTGAGTTAAGGGTAACTGACGGTAACTAATGCCAAATTCTTGTAGAGAACCTTGACCACTACCTCGCAAACCAATGACTTCTTCTAAAGTATCGTAAGGAGCGCCAGCAACTGCCAACATCTCGTCACCGGGACGCAGAATACCAAATAAGCAGCAAGCGATCGCATGGGTCCCTGAAACAAACTGCACTCTTACAGCAGCCGCCTCTGCACCCATCACTTCAGCAAATACCTGATCCAAAGTTTGGCGACCTAAATCATCATGACCATAGCCAGTGACTCCTGCAAAGTGATGGACACCCACACGGTAACGTCGAAAGGAACCTAGCACCTTGTGGAGATTTCCCTTAACTGCTAGGTCAATTTCATAAAAAATCGGCAACAGTTTCTTTTCTGCTGCTTGTAGTTGTTGAGAACTGTTCATTCACAAAGCATAGTACTTAGGCTAGTCAATCAGCAATCAGCCATTAGCCATTAGCAATTAGCCATTAGCAATTATCAATTTCCCTGAACAACCTGCTTGATGGTAGTCAGCGTTTCCAAACTAATCATGCCTCGACGATATCCTTTTTGGTTAGACATCCCCAGAAAAACCGAATCTCCTCGTTTGGGATTACGCAAAAAGCGTGGGGACGAGTTAATGTAAACCGAAGCACTATCGATACCTAAGGCAAATTGGCGGCTTTCCTGGTAAGACTCTGTAACCAAGCAGTCAGCGTGGCTGCTACTATGTTGGTTCATCCAAGCGATCGCTGAGTCTAGGTTATCTACTTCCTTAAAAGCAATTATTTTACCAAGATAAGGTTGGCTCCATTCAGATTTTGCTGCTAAGGTCAACTGATGGGGAAACTCAGCCACTAGTTTGGCATCACCTCTAAGTTGAAAGCTTTTTTCTTTAAGGCTTTTCCACAAGCTCTCCCAAGCAGAAGGGTTTGAATCGCGATTAACAAGAATCTTTTCAATGGCATTTACGGGGTCTGGCTCACTAGCGTGGCTGTCTAGGACCACCGACTCTACCATGTCCAGTTTACCAGTGGCAGACCAATAAAGGTAACAATTACCCATTGCCGACCTCAAAACCGGTACAGTTGATTGCTGCATAACTTTTTCTACTAGGGTTGGTCGTCCATAAGGAATAACCAAATTCAAATATCGGTCTTGAGTGACTAAATCTCGAATGGAAGCTCCCTGATCCGAGGATAATATTTCTACGCATCCAAGAGGTAAACCAGCCTCATCAAGAGCAGCTTGTATTGCTTGTGCAATTACGAGGTTGGAGTTGCTGGCTTCGCTTCCACCTCTGAGAATCAGACTATTACCAGTTTTAAGACAAAAGCCTGCCGCGATCGCACCCAACTCAGGAAATGCTTCATATATTAGGGCAATTACTCCCAAAGGCATCAATTGAGAGTAAGTTTGAGCGTAGTCAAGTTGATAGGAGGCATTCATCACTCGCCGGATGGGATCAGATAATTCTCCTAGCCTTTGCAAAATGCCTATGGCTCTTTGAAGGCGCTCTGGTGTTAGCTTGAGCCAATCTAAAATTAGCTCTGGTACTGCCATTTCTCGGCTAGTTTCCAAGTCGAGAGTGTTGGCCTCCAAAATATCATCAAAGGAGTTTTTCAGTGCTTGAGCCATTGCTTGGACACCACGAGAGCGTTCTACTCCTTTAGTAGTTGCCAAGACCAAAGAAGCCCTATAAGCTTGGGCTATTGCTTCAGTGGGTTTGGGGGAAAAATCAGAGACTTCCATTGCTATTTCGTGCTAACGTCGGTAGGTTAGCCAGACCATTAGTGCTGGGAGCAGGGCTAACAACACTGCCAACAACGCCCAGAAAATAATGTTGTCTTTGTCGTGCAGTGCTAGTGGCAGCCAAACAATCAACAATACTAGAACAATTAAGATAGCGACTGGTAAGTAGTTTTCCCCAATAGTAGCATTGGCTGTATTCCAGCGGTTTCCTGTCCAACGCCAAGCTTTTTTGTAAGGATAGTTTGTGGACAGTTGCTCAATCACATATCCACTTTCTTCAACTACAAAGATCTGCTGACAGCGATCGCAGCCAAAGGCTTCTGTCAGGGTAATCGGAACTAGACATCCCTTACGTCTACAAGGACAGGGATATTCTGTATTTAAGTCAATCTTTTGAGTTTTTCGAGATGCCACAAGCGCTATTCACAACCCAAATACTTTTTGCAAAGATTCTCCTAAGCCTTTTTAGCATAAAGTTGGTTAATCACATTTTCCTGGGCTATCACTAATCCTGATAATTTGGCGGTGTTCTCGACTCCTGACTGAGCGATGCAGAGTAAACGCCCATTTCTAATATTCTAACGCTTTCATCAGAACTTAACCAAGGTCTGTTGGGTATTTCTCGTCAGAAGGATGCCTATTGAATGAACCACAAAGGCACGAAGGACACAAAGGAAGAAAAGAAGTTCAACAATTGATAATGAACAATGGATAATGGATAATTACCTCTCCTTGAAAGAAGACTTCATAAATGAAGAGGTCTTAGACCAAATTAATCAATTATCAATGGATAATTGATAATAGTTGGTTTTTGTTAAGCGGGTAACGCGATTCGAACGCGCGACATTCACCTTGGCAAGGTGACGCTCTACCACTGAGCTATACCCGCAATGTCACTATTGATTCTAATATCTCAAATAAATTACCATTTGTCAACCTTAAGAAGGCAAGAGGTTTAATCATTAGTATCTGTTTGTTCAACTGTTGACTCTGAGGCAAGTGCAGGATTTGACGCAACTGGCAAGGCTTGGGTAGTAATAGCACCATCATCAGAAGCAGCATAAACTGAGCGATTGCCCTTAAACTGCTGCATTAAGCTTCCCATTTCTAGAGCATTCATAGCATAGTTCCAACCATGGTTACCTTTGATGCCTGCTCGCTCTAGGGCTTGTTGCATCGTATCTGTAGTCAAAACTCCAAATACTACTGGCACACCTGTCTGAAAACTAGCGGCAGCAATCCCTTTTGAGACTTCAGCGGCGACATAATCAAAATGAGGTGTTTGTCCCTTGATGACAGCGCCAAGACAAATTACAGCATCATAGTTATGGCTGAGGGCCGCTTGGCGAGCCATCAGGGGAATTTCAAAACTACCTGGCACCCAAATATAGTCGACTTGAGCGCTTTCGGGATTGGTATCAACACCGTGGCGTTTCAAGCAATCTTGACATCCCTCTAAGAGTTTGCCAGTTACTAGGTCATTAAATCGACCAATGATGATCGCAAACCGTAGGGAACTAGCTGAAGTAAAATTGCCCTCGAAAACTGCCATGGTTAGTTTTAGCCTTAAGAATTTGGTTGTGTTTTCTTTCCCAATCTACACCACCAAAAAGTTTAAGATCCCAACTAAGATGACCAAAACTGCCCAAACCGCAGAACCTAAGAAAATCAGATTTTTTGATTGCTCCCAGTTTTGAGGTGAAGCATAGGCTACTGGTACCCCAACGACTAATACGAATGACAAAATAACTAGACCTGCGAGTGCAAGTGAAAAGATGATAGACATTTTTGTTCTCCCAAGAGCATGATGGACCGGATAGAAACTATTCAGTCCCAAATTGACTGATTGAATTTGTCCTTACCCTAAGAGGGAAGGGGATTTTGTGTTATTTGTTATTTGTTATTAGTCACTTGTCATTGGTCATTAGGACAAAAGACAAGTGACTAATAACATAGACGCGCTAGCAGCTTCTCGTAGAGTAGGATGCTTGCATCCCACATCATGCAAGTCGTGGGATGAGCCTAACTAGAGAAGCATTCCTCCCTAGAAGCTCTTAAACCCAGTCTTCAAGCTACTTTTCTCGAATCTGGCTTTCGCTGCAAGTAGCAAGATTCTACCACGTAAAGCCATCTTGTAAGGACAGATTGGGGTGAGGTGAAATTTACAGTGCTTTCAAGAAACACCGAAAAGCTAATGGCTAATAGCTAATAGCTAATGGCTAATGGCTAATGGCTAATCTCTGAAGAAACAAGGCAGTCGAAATGAAAAAATTTTTTTCACTACCAGGTAATGAAAGTAGACTCTTCCCTACTCCCTGCTTTAAAAAGAAACCGGATTCTCAGGAGAACAGACAATGGATTTAATTTTGTGTCATACAACAGCTGACTTTGATGCTCTCGGTGCAGCGGTGGGATTGACGTGCCTCAAGCCTGGAGCCAAGGTGGTGCTCACTGGTGGTGCTCACCCAGCTGTTCGGGATTTTTTGGCATTACATCGGGATCAGTATGCTTTGATTGAAAGGCGCGCAGTGAACTCGGACAAGATTCAGTCCCTGGTTGTGGTGGATACTCAAAAACGCACACGCTTGGGTAAAGCTGCTGAGTGGTTAGATTTGCCTCAGGTAAAGTCCATAGAAATCTATGATCATCACCTAGGCATTGATACAGATATTCCGGCTACCCACACTGAGATTGAGGTAGTAGGAGCGACAACGACAATGATTGTCGAGCAGTTGCAGCAAAGCTCCATCCAGTTAAATACGGCCGAAGCGACAGTGATGGCTCTGGGTATTCATGTTGATACTGGTTCTCTGACTTTTGAGCAGACAACGCCGCGAGATGCGGCAGCTTTAGCTTGGTTGATGGCAGCGGGAGCTAATGTGCGGCAAATTGCTGAATATGTTGATCCGGGATTATCTCTTCAGTTACAGGAATTATTCACCGAAGCTATTGACAATTTACACTCTATTACTCACTTAGGTTCCACTATTTCCTGGGTATTACTGAAAACTCCTGAGTATGTGCCGGGGTTATCTAGCTTGGCGTCTAGATTAGTGGAGTTGACTGAATGTGATGCTTTATTGTTGGCAGCAGAGTATTGGAAACTGGGGAGTAAAGCTGAAGAAGATACTTCCCAAAACAACCAACTATCCCGATTAACTATTATTGGGCGATCGCGAATTGATGGTACTAATTTGCATGAGTTGTTTCAACCTTTAGGTGGCGGGGGACATTCCCAAGCAGCAGCAGTAAATCTGCGAGGTGTGAATCCTCAGGTAATTCTAGAGCAGCTGATTAACCAACTTAAAGAACAAATTCCCCAGCCTTTGACAGCAAGGGAACTTATGTCCTCACCAGTACGTACTATTCGTCCCCAAACTACGATTCGACAAGCTCAAAGAATTTTATTACGTTACGGTCATTCTGGACTGTCAGTAGTGGACGAAAATGATCAGCTAGTGGGGATTATCTCTCGGCGAGACTTAGATTTAGCACTGCACCACGGTTTTGGTCATGCGCCAGTTAAAGGTTATATGACGAGGCATGTTAAAACCATTACACCACAAACCTCGTTAAATCAGATTGAATCGTTGATGGTGACTTATGATATTGGACGTTTGCCGATTTTGGACAACGGTCAATTGGTGGGAATTGTGACTCGCACTGATGTATTGCGGCAACTCCATCAAAGAGGGAATGAGGAATTTAGAATTAAGAATTTAGAATTTAGAATTAAGAATGGGGAAGGCTCGCCTCAATCGCTAATCCCTAATCTGCGCTATCGCCTTGCTCCACCTCTGTGGGAATTACTTACTAAGGCAGCTCAGGAAGCTCAGGAGCGGGGTTGGCATCTTTACTTGGTGGGGGGAGCAGTAAGGGATTTATTACTCGCTGATGATAGTGAGACTGGGGATAGTCCAACTCAAAAACTACTGTTGGCAGATGTTGATTTAGTGGTAGATGGCTTTCATCGCTCTGCTGATGTGGGTGCTGGGGTAACTTTAGCTCAGGCAATCCAAAAACTGTACCCCAATGCTCGCTTATCAATCCACGGAGCTTTTCAAACTGCTGCTTTGTTGTGGCACAATGACTCAGTATTGGGTTCCCTCTGGTTGGATATTGCTACAGCTAGGACTGAGTTTTATCCCTACCCGGCAGCTAATCCAGAGGTAGAAGCTAGTTCTATTCGTCAAGACTTGTACCGTAGAGACTTTACTATCAATGCTCTAGCAGCACGATTAACATCTTCCCCTAGAATGGGAAGGCAAAATTCTGCCTCAACCCCCATCTTAGATTTCTTCGGGGGTTTATTAGATTTGCGATCGCGTCAGATTCGGGTATTACATGCTAACAGTTTTATTGAAGACCCTACCCGGATTTATCGAGCTGTGCGGTTTGCTGTACGGTTGGGGTTTGTTATTGAACCACAAACAGAAGCTTATATCAGGTATGCGATTGAGAGTGGGGTTTATAATCGCTCCCTGGCAGAAAATGATAAGGCTCCAGCCTTACAAACCCGGTTGAAAGCGGAATTAAAGTATATTTTGCAGGCTCCCTATTGGGCACCAGCCCTGCAGCTGTTATCGTCTTTAGGGGCATTGCAGTGTCTTCATCCTACCCTCAAGTTAGATCCACAGTTGTGGTGGCAAGTGCGTCTAGTTGATCGTTGGTTGCGGCGGTTTGACCCAGATAATAGCTTAGTACATTGGCAAATGCGCTTAGAAGTCTTGATTGCTCACTTGCCTGCTGAAGAACGAGGGAAGGTGGCAAATAATTTACAACTGCCTTCCGATAGTATCGAGAGATTAGAGCAGTTGGCACAAGAACAAGCAGAGGTGATGGAAACGTTGCCACAATGTCAGCGTAATAGTGAAATAGTTAGGTTTCTAAGGCAGTATCAGTTACCTATATTAGTGTTGATTGGTGTAGAAAGTCCCAGAGCTATCCGCCGTCAAATCTGGCAATATCTCACCACCTTAGCTCATGTTCAAGCACCCTTAAATGGTAATGATTTGCGGAAGTTGGGTTATAAACCAGGACCACAATACCGGGAAATTCTGGATAGATTGTTAGCTGCGACGCTGGATGGAGTGATTGAAGATGAGACGGATGCTAAGGTTTTTTTAAAAAAATATTATTAATGGATATAAGTTAGAAGGCTCGAAGGCAGAGGGCTCGAAGGCAGGGGATTTGACAAAAGTTTCTTCACTCATTACTCATTACTCATTACTAAAAAAAGCTCTCCCACTCCTTTTTTCACCTCACCCATCTTAGTGCCATTCGGGTTAAGGGCAATCTTCAATAATTAATGTCAGTAGACAGTGGATGGGAATGCGGTAAACAGTTTGATCTAGACAACAAATATGGATTAATCTTGCCCAGCCAAGACCTAACATTTTTTGCATCAGTGTCACCCGATAATCCTTAATCAACACCTCTGCATCGTTAACTGTCGGCATTTCTACTCGTAGCTCCTCCCCTTGCTGCTCAAGCCGAGCAAAGAGCATTAACTTCTGATATTCTCTGTTGGGTGAAGATTTGAAGAATTCAATATCTGCTTTGTTCATACCCTGGGAAAAATTAAGTCTAGGTTTTGATCTTGTAGATACCAATTAGTAAAGATGAGGCGACTCCTGTAATTTACACTATATCTTACTTAATATTGCTTAACATTGCTTAATTTTTATAAACTCAGAGGCAAAGCTATTCTCCGTTGACGATTATGCTGCTGCGACCAAAACAACGTACTAAACTTGATGATACTAACGATGGGGAGTTTTATTCAATACCAAGGCTCGTCACCCATGTTGATGAAGGTTTTATTGATCAGTTAACCCAATTGTATCGCGATCGCCTTGAGGCTAATAGTCGTATCCTGGATCTGATGAGCAGTCATGTCTCTCACCTCCCAGAGGAGATGGAATTCGCTCACATTGAAGGTCATGGTATGAATGAAGAGGAACTAGCCGGTAATCCCCGATTGCATCATTACTTTGTACAAAACCTCAACGAAAATCTGCAGCTTCCCCTACCGGATAAGGATTTTGATGCAGTCCTTAACTGCGTTTCTGTTCAGTATCTGCAATACCCAGAAGCAGTATTTTCGGAGATTCACCGCATCCTCAAACCTGGTGGTATTGTAATTATCAGCTTTTCTAACCGCATGTTTTTCCAAAAAGCGATCGCAGCTTGGCGGGATGGTACAGAAGCCAGTCGGGTTAAGTTAGCCAAAAGCTACTTGGAGTCTATACCTGGATTGAGCACCCCAGAAGTGATTGCTCGTAAGTCAGATGTACCAACTATTCTCAAAATGCTCGGTATTGGTGGTGGTGATCCTTTCTATGCTGTAATTGCCCAACGTTTATAGCTAATACCAATATTACTTAGGGCTTGCCTCATCAAGTCCATTGATTCGGGTTTTGAAGTAATAAGTAATGAGTGAATTACCTCTCGATTAGCTCCCAGATTTTTTCCATTGTGCAAGGAAATTGAACCCATTAGATACAATTTACTTGCACTTGATAAGGTAAAAGAGGAAGAGAATATTGGCTTAAAGAACCAGTATATTTAGGGCTTGCTGCATAAGTGTGGAAGCTATGCCATAAAAGGCTTTCAATCATTTTTTTTCTAGCCTAAGTGCAAGTAAATGGTATCTTTTAGTTCAAAAACCTTGCACCACTTGTAGAAAATCCCTAACACCTACCACCTCTTTCCCTCACCTAACACCTAACACCTAACACCTATGGAACCCGAAAATTACGACTTATTCAGCAAGCCCTATTTATATTATTTACTAGTCATTGTCCAAACACCATCCCAGTCATCTGCTGGCGTATTTTTGAGGAAATGTTGACAGCGCTCCATGTGTAAATCTGCTGCCTTGTTGCCTTGATCAATTGCCATAATTTGGGCAAACTTACCAATAGCCAAAGGAAACTCCCTGTTGAGATAAAGTTCCCGTCCCTCATGGTAAAGCTCAATCATCTGCTTTTTCTCATCTGAAATGGGTTCATCCTTAAATCCCACCAATTCATAGATTTTCACAGGTTCATTTTTGCCTTTGACTCGAATACAATCGAGTTCGCGCACCCGTATCTTCTCAGCACAGGGTGTATAGGTATTTTCACTAATGATAATGTCTGTGCCGTATTGCTTACTCGCGCCTTCTAAGCGAGAACCCAAGTTGACACCATCCCCAATCGCAGTAAACTCCATCCGCTTACTGGAGCCAATATTACCGCTGATGACGCTGTCGGAGTGAATACCAATACCAATGCGAATTATCTCCTTATCCTCAGCAAGGCGACGGTCATTAAATTCTACCAACCGTTGGCGCATCTCTAGAGCTGTTCTTACTGCCCTCCAGGCATGATCTTCTAGAGGCAAAGGTGAGCCGAACACCGCCATAATTGCATCACCGATGTATTTGTCAAGAGTACCTTTGTTCTGAAATACGGCATCGACCATTGACTCAAAATATTCATTGAGCATACTGACCACTTCTTCTGCTTTGAGTTTTTCAGTTAAAGTGGTGTAGCTGCGAATATCTGAGAATAAAACCGAAACCTCTTTGCGATCGCCTCCCATTTTGGCTTCACCAAGTCTGAGTAATTCTTCAGCTACTTCCTGAGTCATGTAGCGATACATCGTACTCTTCAGTTGCTTCTCCTCGCTGATGTCTTCCATGACTACCAGAGCACCACGGACTTTGCTTATATCACTAGCATCAGCCATGGTGTTAATGGATAATTTAACGATGCGTGGTTGAGCAGCTCCCTGGCAAGATAAATTTTGATCTGGGTAGTATTGCTCACGGTCTTTAGGGTCTTTTCCTTCTAAAGCTCGATTTAACCATTGGGCAAACTTGCCACTACTCTGTTTTTCTCTGTCTTCGATCCGGACAATCTCAGTAATCTTTTTACCTTCTAAGGATGCTTTTTCATCTAAGCTCAATAGCTTCTTGGCCCTCTCATTCGCCGCGATGATCTTACCTTCTTTATCGGTAGAAATTACCCCGTCGGAGAGACTCCGGAGGATATCCCGCTGCATTTGTTCCTGTTGCTTGACAGTATCAAACAACTTAGCATTTTGCAGAGCAACACCAGCTTGAATATTAAACACCTTCATGAACTCTTGGTCAGTACGATTAAAACTCGCTTGCCAACATTCGGGTGCTCTAGGCCAATCATCTGGGTTGTATTTAGGAAATTCCCCCTGTTTCTTTTTGTTAATTAATTGTGTGACACCAATCAACTCTTTATCAGAGTTAAATACTGGCATACACAACAAACTACAGGTACGATAGCCCGACTTTTGATCTGTTTCTTTGGAAGTTTCAGAATCTGGGTGATTGTACAAGTCAAACCCAATATTGACTGTTTCCCCTGTACGAGCAACTTGAGCAGCAAAGGAATTTCCCTTCATTGGGATACGAAATTCTGTTAAATCACCGTTGATAGGAATTTTTGTCCACAAATCATCCCTATCTTGATCAATGAGCCATAGCGTACTACGATCAGCATTCATCAGCTTTTTCGCTTCGTCCATCACCTTTTTGAGGGTGTCTTCTAAATCTAAGCTGGCTTGGCTTAGAGAATTCACACTCTCCATTAGCGCAGAAGCTGCTTGTTGTCTTTGAGTTGCCTTTTTCAAAGACCGAGACGATTCTAAAATTAGGCGAATGGAAGGGGCAAATTCCTCAAAAACTTGCTCATCTGCCGCACTAAAACCATTCAAGTCAATATTGTCTTCATAGGGAATATCCGGACGATCTGGGAGTTTTAATTTGTTAATCAGCTGGATAACAGCTACCAAATTCTCCTGCTCGTTCAACAGTGGCAAAGCCAGCATAGTGTAGGTGCGGAATCCCGTTTTCTTGTATTGTTCCTTAGCTGAAACAGAGCGCGGATCGTCAAAAAAGTCGTAGGGAATATTGATATAGTGCTTGGTTGTAGCTACCTCAGCCGCAATACTGCTTCCGTCTGCTGGAATGCGAATTTCATAGGAGCCACCATCCTTCGGTACCATTGCCCAAAGTTCATTTTTGTCTTCATCCAACAAAAAAATAGTTGTGGTATAAGCACCAAGGAGTTCCCCTGTCTTAGCCGTAATTGACCGTAGCATCTCATCCAGGATCGCATCAAACCCCTGGCTTTCGAGCATACTGTCGAGCATCGACAAGGTTTGATTGACAACCCTGAACCTATCTTCTACCTCCTTGGCCACTTGCGTAAAAGTGTCCTTAGTTAGAGGAGCTAAATAGGCAGAAAAAGTACCTTCGGTTCTGGCTAAAGCAGATGATTGCTGTGGTTCTTGACTACCCTGGGGTTCAGGTTCTGGAGTAACATCAATAGTTTGGAAAGATGCGGCTGTCATATCTCTAAGTTGGGGGTCAGAAAACGTTTCTGGCACACTAAATAATTTTATAAACTTAAGGCTGGGATTGACTGTGCCTGGTGAGCCAATTCTAGACTATTTTTATCATTGTCGAACAATCTCAACTTTTAAGCGATTGAATTTTTGGATTGCTTTCAAGAAACAAGGCAGAAGGCAGAGGGCAGAGGGCAGAAGGGAAGAGGATTTGACAAAAGTTTTTTCACTCATTACTCATTACTCATTACTCATTACTCAAAAAAGCTCTCCCACACCTTTTTTGACCTCACCACTCTAGTTCTGGCGCCAGTCAGCTGCTTTGGTTAGGAGAGATTTGGCAAAAGTCATGGCTTCTTGAGCTGAGTGTCCACCCGCCAGCTGAGCAATTTCTTCCTGGCGATGAGAGTAATTTTCTAGAAGACTTACACGGACAACCGTGCGCAGCTCATTAAGTTCAGCATCGGAAAGTTGCTCATTTAGTGCAGACTTGCCTGAGTCTTTGCTTGAGCGGGATGAGGTTTTTTTCTTTCTACGAGAGGTAGTTTCCTTGAGTGTTTGGGGTATTGAACTTTGAGCAATCACTTGTTTATCAACTCGGAAGTGCCTGTCTGCCATAGCAGCAATTAAAGGTTGATGAGTGACACAGAGTACTTGATGTTTCTGAGAGAGTTGGTTAAGTTTTTCGGCGATCGCTTGCGCTACACGTCCGGATACTCCTGCATCAATTTCATCAAAAATCAGGGTTTTACCAATGTCATTAGTGTTAGAAAAACAAGCTTTAAGTGCCAGTAAAAAACGGCTCATTTCCCCTCCAGAAGCAGTTTTAGATAAGGGTTGTAGTACTTCCCCGGGATTAGGAGAAAAGTAAAAAGTAATTTGGTCTGCACCATTAGCTGTAGGTACAATCGGATTGATGACTACCTGGAAGCGCACTTTTTCCATTGCTAGAGGTTTCAGTTGTGCCACCAACTGACTTTCAAGTTCTGCTGCAGCAGTTCGACGTAACTGAGTTAGTTGAGTACATTCATCAGTCAAAACTTCTTGAGACTGGGAATAAGTTGCTTCGAGCTCTTCTAAAGATTGACCTTCACCACTCAATTCTGCTAATTCTGAGAGCAGCTTCTCATAATGAGCGATCGCTTCTGCCAGGGTTGGTCCATATTTGCGGCAAATTTGCTTGAGGACAATAATGCGTTCTTCTACCTCTTGTAAACGTTCTGGATCCGTATCTAATCTTTCTCCATAAGCATTCATTTGATTAGCAGCTTCTACTATTTGAGCTAATGCTCCACTTACTAAGTCTAATATTGGTTCTAACTGGACATCATAATCCACCATCTCCCTGAGGGTTGTTTCTGCTTGACCTAATAAATCGGTACTAGCAGTCCCATCTTGGTCATTATGGTAGAGTGCCTGATAGACTTGGTAGCTCTTTTGTTGTAGCTCTACTACATGACTAAGACGTTGGCTCTCTATTTCTAGTTGTTGGAGTTCAGAGGCATCTGTGAGATTAGCAGCTCCTAGTTCCTGAATTTGGTACTCCAGCCAGTCTAGCCGTTGCAAGCGTTCTTGTTCAGACTGACGCCGCTTCTCTAGAGCTTTCGCTGCTTCTTGGGAGTCAAGGTAGGCAACTCCTACCCGATCCCGCTGTTCGGTGAGGGTTAAACCGCCGTAAAGATCCAGTAGTCCCCGTTGGAGTTCCGGAAGCATCAGTTGGACTGTTTGACCCTGAGCAGTGATTTCCACTAAGCGCTCCCGTAGCCCTTCCATCAGTTTACGATTAACTAAGACCCCATTCACCCTAGCCCGCGATCGCAAACTTCCTTGAGGTGTAGCAATCTCCCGACTACAGACTAAATCTGTCTCATCTAATAAGTCAATTTCCTGTTCACTCAACCAAGCAATTAACGCTGCATCTGCTCGGAAGGTAGCTTCCACGAGAGTTCGTTGCGTGCCAGTACGAATTAGTCGATGACTGACTTTTCCCCCCAAAGCGATATCAATGGCATCCAAAATTATCGATTTACCAGCACCAGTTTCACCCGTCAAGACATTCAGACCAGGGTCAAATTCTAGCTCTAGTTTGTCAATTAAAGCAAAGTTTTGAATTCGCAGAGAAATTATCATGGCGAGATGGCCTCTTTAAAAAAGAGGGAAAGCTGATCAGAACTGTTTAGACTGATTAAACCCAACATTAAATAATATAAGCTGTTGCAGCATGATTATTATAGAATCGCTACTATCAAAGGCGTTAGACTGGCAAGATGCCAGTTCCACAGATAATCTGTTGTAGAATAATCCTCTTGTGGAACAGGCTTCTAGCCTGTGGCAATCTCAGTTGATACCATCGCATTATTCGATATGACAGAGAATTGTTAGAAACCTGGAACTAGTCTAAACTCCAGAAATTAGCTAAACTGGGCTTTTCGAGGAAGAACAATCTGTGCAATGTCCTAAATGTAAGACAGCAGACTTAGGTAAAGGCATTCTAGACAACAAATTGAGTGTGAAATACTGTCGGGAGTGCAAAGGCACTTGGATTCCTGCTGTTGAATACGAAGCTTGGCAGGCTGAGCAACCTGACTATTCAGTAATCCCAGATTTGCTCTTCAGCAAACTCAATGTAGATTTTGTACAGTCTCCCTTCGATACGAAAGCAGCATTATGTCCAGAGTGTGGATCTTATCTATCCCGTGCTAAAGTCAACCTCAAAACACCCTTCTATGTAGAGCGCTGTCAGCAATGTCGAGGGATTTGGTGTGATCATGGTGAGTGGGAAGCTCTAGAAACACTAGGATTGCACACTACCATTGAGCAACTGTTTTCCAATAAATGGCAAACAAAAATGCGATCGCAACAATCTTTAGATCAAGAGCGCCAAGCAACCATCGAAAAACTAGGGCCTGAACTGGCACAGCGAGTATTTGAACTTACTGAAGAGTTAAAAAATCATCCCAATGGAGATTTTGGCGTTGCCTATCTGATGCGACGAGTTGCAGTTAATATGCAATCACCAGCACTGATGAAGTTGAAAATTGAGAATTGAAAATTGGAAGTTCAACAATTCAACAATTTAACAATTTAACAACTATAACAAATGACTGAACCCCTATTTAGTGTAGAAAACTTAAGGGTTGCCTATCCCAGTAGCCAGTCGGGAACCAAGCTCAGCTGGGCAGTAAATGATGTCTCTTTTACCCTAGATGCAGGAAAGCGCTTGGGGTTAGTAGGGGAATCTGGTTGTGGTAAGTCAACCCTGGGTAGAGCAGCAATGCGATTGTTACCGCCTGCTACACAAATTGAGGGACAAGTAAAGTTTAATGGAGATTTTGTTTTTAACTTGAACCCCAGCCAGCTGCGGCAATTTCGTGGGGAAGTGATTGCACTTGTATTTCAAGATCCTATGACTCGCCTAGATCCGCTGATGACGATTGGGGAGCATTGTATTGAAACCCTCAGAGCACACCAACCTCAGCTATCGCGACGCCAAAGCAAAGATAAAGCGCTTGAGACTCTAGAAACTGTAAAGATTCCAGCCAATCGTTGGGATCAGTATCCCCATGAGTTTAGCGGTGGAATGCGACAACGAGTAGCTATTGCTCTAGCACTGTTGCTCAATCCCAAGCTAATTGTGGCAGATGAGCCAACCACTAGCCTTGATGTGACTGTAGCTGCACAGATTCTAGACGAACTCACTCAACTTTGCGACAAACGAGACATGGCTCTGTTGTTGATTTCTCATGACTTGGCAATGGTAGGAGAATATTGTGACAGGATTGCCGTCATGTATGGGGGAGAGATTGTAGAAACTGGAGAGGTAGAAACCATTCTGCGGGAACCAAGCCACGAGTATACGCGATCGCTCCTAAAAGCGGCTCTGCATCTGCAAGCTACTAATAATGAGCAGGGAACTGAGGAAGCTGAAGAAGCTGAAGGAGATGGGGGAGATAACGGAGACAAGACAAACATTCCCAATTCCCAATTCCCAATTCCCAAACAACAAACAACAAACAACAAACCCTTACTACAAGTAAATAATCTCAAACAGTATTTCACCCTAGAAGGCAATTTTATTGAACAGCTGTTCAGCAAAGAAAACAAAGTTATTAAAGCGGTAGATGATCTGGAATTTAGCCTCTATCCCGGTGAAGTGCTGGGATTAGTGGGAGAGTCTGGTTGTGGTAAAAGCACTCTTTCGAGGACAATCTTGCAACTAATTCGTCCTACTTCTGGAACGGTGAAATTTCAAGAACAAGAATTAACTACAATGGATCGACAATCCCTAAGAGCCATTCGTCGTCAAATCCAAATGGTCTTTCAAGACCCTAATGCTTGTCTTAATCCCTTGATGACAGTGGGAGAAAGTATTGCTGATCCTTTGTTTATACACCAGCTGGCTGACTCCACACAAGCCAAAAGCCAGGTAATGGAAATGTTAGAGCGAGTGGGATTAACACCAACAGATGAGTATTATCATCGCTATCCAGGGGAGCTATCAGGGGGACAACAACAAAGAGTTGCGATCGCGCGGGCTTTGATTACTCGCCCAAGTCTGTTAATCTGTGATGAACCAGTAAGTATGCTAGATGCTAGTGTCCAGACGCAGGTGCTGGAATTGATGCGGGATTTAAAGGAAGAATTTAACCTAACTTATTTGTTTATCACCCATGATCTTTGGGTAGCCAGATTTTTTTGCGATCGCATTGCGGTGATGAATAGCGGTAAAATCGTGGAGATTGGTTCCACTCACGAACTGTTTACTAATCCTCAACAGAAGTACACTCAGGACTTATTAGAAGCTGCTCCTTTACTAGTGAAACAGCAGGGATAAGAGATTTTCCAAGATGTTAGGTTTTAGGCAATTTTTGGGAAAGAATGTACCCACAGTAGGGTGTGTTAGCGAAGCGTAACGCACCGTTTACGAATGGTGACAAGTTAAAATCAAGTGCATTCTGTCAAGTACCATATATAGGGCTTGCTGAATAAGTAACAAGTAACAAGTAAAAAGTAATAAGTAAGAAAGAATGAAGCATTTATCCTCGTTTTGAGCACTTGTATTCCCCAAGCTTACCCAGGGATTTCCCATAAAAGTGCAAGGTTTCTTGAGCCCATCGATACAATTTCCTTGCACTTATTTAGCACAAAAATGCTTGAAAGTCCTGTCTGGCATCGCTTCTACACTCGTTCAGCAAGCCCTATATAGGGTTTGTAAACAATGAAATTGATATTAGGTGTTAGGTTTTTCTAAACTACGCTCAACCAAATAGCGCTGAAACTGCACTCCCTCGAGATCTACAATCTCAGTGTCGTAGAGGTGAAAACCAAATTTTTCAAACAAGCCTAAGCTGAATTCACTAGCTTCCGCATATAAGCGCTGAATGTTGTGGTTTTTGGCATAATCCAAGAGGGTATGCATCAAAGTAGAACCAATTCCTTGACGGATGCGATCGCACCGTACATAAGCTGAAGTTACATGGCCATCTTCCGCAATTCCTGCAAAACCGAGAATTCCTGTTTCATCAGTAGCAATAAATGTAGTTCCTTGCAAGATTAACTGGCGAAAACTGATGATGTTTGAGGAAAAGGATGCCCACATTTGGGTTTGAGCTTGAGAGTAACATTGAGGTGCGATCGCTAGCACAGTTTTTTGATAAAGTTCTGCTAGTTCTGAAATATCTGATGCTTGAGCAATCTGAATGTTCATTTTTCCTCAATGCTTGCTAAAGATACAAGTCTGGCTCCTTTAAATTGAATATTGTGGACGGGCGAGACGCCCATTCCCACTTCTTGAAGATTGCAATGTAAAATACTATGAGCTACGGACCTTCTCCTCATACTAAATATCCCTTAGCTGACCAAACACGGTTAGTCTTTTTAAAGAACATTATCAAGAATCCCAACATTATTGTTGGTGACTATACCTACTACGATGATTTTGAGAATCCAGAAAATTTTGAGCGTAATGTCTTGTATCACTTTGACTTTGAAGGGGATAAGCTGATTATTGGCAAATTTTGCTCTATTGCTTCAGATGTCAAGTTCATCATGAATGGGGGCAACCATCGAACGGATTGGTTTACTAATTACCCGTTTCCGATCTTTGGCAAGGGATGGGAAGTTGCGATGCCTGACAGTTGGCCAAACAAAGGAGATACTATCATTGGCAATGATGTCTGGCTTGGTTATGGAGCAACCATTATGCCTGGTGTTCACATTGGTAATGGTGCAATTATCGCTACAGCATCCGTTGTTACTCGCCCTGTAGAACCTTACTCAATAGTTGGCGGAAATCCTGCTAAAGAAATTCGGAAACGTTTTGAAGATAAGGTTATTCAAGAGCTTCTAGAGATTCAATGGTGGAATTGGGATATTGAGAAGATTACCAACAATCTCAAAGTAATTTGTGGTTCAAATCTTGAAGCTTTGCGGGAGGCGGCAGCACAATAGGGCTTGCTGAATAAGTAGTCAGGAGTCAGGAGTCAGGAGTCAGGAGTCACGAGAATAGGAGTTTAGGAGTTTAGAATAGTCTTTAAAGGGGATTATGGGTTAAGAAGATGCAAGGAAATTGCATTGATGAGCTCAATTTTCTTGCACTTTTCAAGGAAATTGTATCGATGGGCTCATTTTCCTTGCACTTTCATGGGAAATCCCTGGGTAACCTTGGGGAATACAAGTGCTCAAAACGAGGATAAATGCTTCATTCCTTCTTACTTGTTACTTTTTACTAAGGTTTTTGAGCCCATCGAGACAAAAACCTTGCACTTTCATGGGAAATCCCTGAGTAACCTTGGAGAATGGAAGTGCTCAAAACGAGCATAAATGCTTCATTCCTTCTTACTTGTTACTTTTTACTTGTTACTTGTTACTTATTCAGCAAGCCCTAAGTAGGGAAACCCTCACTCTACCCTAGGTGGGTAAGCATCGGGAGAATGTCAGGTCGTATATTCTGCATTAATCCTCACATAGTCATAACTCAAATCACAGCCCCAGGCTGTACCAGTGCCAGTACCATTCCCAACACGAACAGAGATTAAGACTGTATCTTCCTGCATATATGCACCCATTGCAGCTTGCTTTAAATAATTGCTAGCAGCGGCACGATCAAAAGTCAGAGGTTGACCATTCTCCATCATCAAAAAATCCCCCAACTGAATCCGCAGGTTTTCCTGCTCAAAGAGGACGCCAGCACGTCCTGCAGCTCCGGCAATCCTACCCCAGTTGGGATCGCGTCCAAATATGGCAGATTTAACTAGAGATGAACCGACAACAGTTTTGGCGATTTGACGGGCAGCTTGATCATCTGGTGCTCCAGTAACTTGCACTTCAATCAAGCAGGTAGCGCCTTCTCCATCCCGTGCGATCGCTTTTGCTAAATGCTGACATACTTCTGTTAGCATTGCTTCTAGCTTTTCTGCAGCTGCTCCCATTTCTGTAATCGCTGATGTGCGGGATTCACCATTAGCCAGGGCAATCAGAGTATCGTTGGTACTGGTATCACCATCCACAGTAATTTGATTAAAGCTTTTGTTGGCTGCCCGACTCAACATCTGTTGCCAAAGAGCAGGAGAAACTGCTGCATCACAAGTGACAAATGCTAGCAGGGTCGCCATATTTGGATGAATCATCCCAGAACCTTTGGCAATACCTCCAATCCTTACTGGGCGATCGTCAATAGTTGTTTCTAAGGCGATGGATTTGGTCACTAAATCTGTAGTAATAATCGCTTGAGCTACTGACCCTGAATCGTTTGCTGATGCTGCTGCCACTAGTTCAGGGAGACCCGATAAGAGGGCATCCATGCGAATTCGCTGACCAATAACACCAGTGGATGCCAGCAATATCGATTCAGCAGGAATATTGAGTTCTTTCCCCAAGGCTTGAGCACTTTCGAGAGCATCTCTCCAACCCTGCTCACCAGTCGCAGCATTTGCTTGACCAGCATTACAGAGAATGGCACGAGCACTAGCTTTTGCTTGCAAGCGCTGACGGCAATAGTCAACACAGGCAGCACAAACCTGATTGGTTGTGAAGACACCTGCTGCAATAGCATCAACATCTGACAAAATTAAGGCTAAATCTGGAAGCCCCGAAGGCTTCATTCCTGCAGCAATTCCTGCTGCTTTATATCCTCTGGGTGCTGTAACACTACCAGTAATTTTCTGCCAGTCTGACATGAGTTCTCCTGAAAACCCTGACTCCCGGTTGAGAGGGGAATATATCAAGTTTCAGGTTACCAGAAATCTAACCCTGTGGCGTTTAATAGGGAACAAGAGAGCCACTTGGTGACTCTCTTGATTGTCAGGGTGCATCTACTTAACTTAAATATATCACTTAGGGGTGAGGGGTGTCACCCCCTATTTAAAAAAAACTTCCGACCTAGAACACCGATTCAGTATTCGTATGTACGCCAAAATCGACATCTCAGGGGGAAGCTGGTGGAGCTGGAAAAGATAGGGAAACAAGATAGCTACATCTTCTTCCGAATTCTCAATTCTCAAATAACAAAAAGAGAGCCGCCTAGGCAACTCTCTCGATCATCAGGGTGCATCTACTTAACTTAAATATATCACCCGGGGGTGGGGGGTGTCACCCCCTATTCAAAAAAACTCCGTCCCTAACCTCCCACACAAAACAAAAGAGCTATAGAAATCCTTCATAGGATGTAACAAGCGCTCGGCTTGAAATCCAGGTATAGCAAGGATCAGCTTTCAGAAAATTGCCATGACCTCAATAGGATGGCTATACATACGTAACTCTCTGATGAGAGTGTATCTAATTAACTTATAGCGCTATTGGGGTGAGATATATTACCCCCTACTGTGTTTTTTGGGTGAAGTTTTGATTACTCTTGCCTCTTAAGCTTTGAGCTTCTTGCCTAGGAGTTGGTTAGTCAGCTTGGGATCAGCTCGTCCACTAGTTTTTTTCATCACCTGACCGACAAAAAAGCCTTGGAGCTTGGTTTTACCATTGCGGTATTGTTCTAGTTCCTTGGGATGAGCAGCAATCACTTCATCAATGATTGCTTCGAGTTCTCCAAGGTTAGAGATTTTGATCAGACCCTTGCGTTCAACCAGTTCTTTGGCAGAACCTCCCTTGGAGAGTAGTTCGGGAAGAATTTCTTTGGCAATCTTGCCGCTAATTGTATCGTCTTCAATTAAGTTGATCAGTTCCGCTAGAACTGCTGGTGTTAGAGGAATTTCTGCGATCGCTAATTTCTCGGTTTTGAGATAAGCAGCAATATCTCCCATCACCCAGTTAGCCGCTTGTTTAGCATTAGCTCCAGCGATGACAGTCCCTTCAAAATATTCTGCTACCTGCCGATCATCTGTAAGTACACGACTATCATAAGCAGATAGCCCTAGCTCCTGCTCGTAACGTTGCCGTTTTTGGGCTGGTAATTCTGGGAGTTCACTGTGCCATTGCTCCAACTGCTTCTGGGATACTTCAATGGGAGGTAAATCTGGTTCAGGGAAGTAGCGGTAGTCGCTGGAACCTTCCTTACTCCGCATACTAAAAGTCTGCTGGCGATTTTCTTCCCAAAGTCGAGTTTCCTGAAAAATCGGTTCTCCAGTTTCAATGGCGTTGATTTGTCGCTCAATTTCGTAGTCAATTGCCTTTTGGATAGCATTGAAGGAATTCATATTTTTGATTTCGACTTTAGTACCAAATTCCTTCTGACCAACAGGACGCACGGAGATATTCACATCACAACGCAGTGAGCCTTCCTGCATATTACCGTCACTAACGCCGATATAGCGCATAATCCGACGTAATTCCTGGGCATACTCCGCTGCTTCTTGACCTGATCGCAGGTCTGGTTCTGAGACAATTTCTACTAGAGGTACACCAGCACGGTTGTAATCTACCAAAGAGTAGGTAGAACCAGAAAGGCGATCGCTTCCTGCATGAACCAGTTTTCCGGCATCTTCCTCCATATGCAGGCGAGTGATGCCAATTTTTTTGCGGATAGGGTCACCTGCTTCATCAGTAAGTTCTATCTCTAGCCAACCCTGAGTAGCAATTGGCAAGTCGTATTGAGAAATTTGATAATTTTTTGGGAGGTCGGGATAAAAATACTGTTTGCGGTCAAACTTGCTATAGGGGGCAATCTGGCAATTGATAGCCAAACTTGCTTTGACAGCGTACTCTAGTACCTTTTGATTGAGTACAGGCAATACTCCCGGCATTCCTAGAGTAATCGGGTCGATATTGGTATTGGGGGTAGCACCAAAGGCTGTCGAAGAACTACAAAAAATTTTAGTTTGGGTACTCAGCTGACAATGGGTTTCTAGTCCAATGATTGCTTCGTACTCAGTTTTAACCCTTGCAGCAGTGGTCATGACGTTTGCTTGGCTGTTTTAGCTTAACAGTTCTACTTTATTGTGACATTCTCTATGCCATCTGCATTGGCTGAATATGCGAGCTAGTTAACTCATCCCCCGGCTAAAGCACGAGGGATTTCCTGTTAGCAAGTTGTTAGTTGTTGGTTGTTTGTACAAAAAACAAAAAACAAAAAACAAACAACTAAGCGGCGGGCGGCTATCCCTCCCATCCCTAAAGAAATGGGCTTCCCGCTGCTTTCGGTGACGTTCTCGCGCCGTTATACCCGCAAGGGTATAACAGGGGCTTCTAAAATAGAGACAGCTGAACCCCTACCGACATTAAGTTGGGAGAGGTTTCTTTCATTTATTGGAGTGCGATACCTCAAAATCAGACTTAGTACTTGTAACCTTGGGCACTCTTAAACTATTGAAATAGATACCGCCAACAGTAAACAAAAATAACAAGTAAGCTACAGCTTGTACCAAATAAATCTTTGCTCGATAGCCAAATAAAGCTTTGAGTACTAAACCCGGAAACTGGTTATCAGGTAAAATACTGGTGGTATTCCAAGCCATTGGTCCAAGTAGACAAGAAGGGTCTTGTGCCATCTGGTCATGGTAAAAACACAACAGTTCTAACTGAGGGTTAATCTGTCCTAAAACCGCAGCAGTTTGATCAAAATGTTTTAAGGCTCCTACTACCAAACCAGCGACAATCAGAAGCAAAAAGATACCCATCGCCTGGAAAAACTGGCGGATATTAATCTTGATACCTCCCTTGAACAGGAGAAAACCGATTAGTACTGCTCCTATCAAACCTGCGATCGCACCGATAGTTGGTACAATTCCCTGTTGAAACTTGGCCACAATAAACACCACTGTTTCAAAGCCTTCTCGCAAGACGGCGATGAAAATTAAAGCAAATACTCCCCAGCCAGCACCATCGCCCTGTTGAATGGCAGAACTGACATTATCTTCAATTTCTGCTTTCAGGAATCGTGCCTGTTGTGTCATCCAAACTAGCATCCAACTAAGCAAAGCGATCGCAATTATTCCAAATACTGTCTCCATCAATGGTTCAATTACTGACGCATACTCTGGATATTGGATACTCAAAACTTGAATACCCCCAATGAACAAGACTCCAACCAGGGCACTGGCAACAATCCCAGCGACAACCCCCCCATATACCCACGAGTTTAGCTGTTCAGTCTTAGCTTTTTTCAGGCAAGCTAGCACAATTCCCACCACCAAGGCAGCTTCAACACCTTCTCGGAGGGTAATCACAAAAGTTGGTAAAGCAGCACTAAAGTCCATTTTTTATTTGTTGGAAATTTGTTTTTTGTTCGTGGTTAATCGTTAGCTGAAAAAGGCAGGAGGCAGAAGGCAGGAGGGAAGGAAGCTTGTACAGTTAAGCTTTTTAACCTTTCTTAGATGCTGGGTTATTGGTGCAGCACTGCACTAGGTATTAGCAACTAATACCTAATACCTAACACCTAATACCTAACACCTAATACCTAACACCTAATCAGCTAAAATCTCGCAACATTTTTTTAATCTCTATATTGTGCATCTCTTCCTGACCAATTTGACCGCGAGCAAATTCTTCCAGATACACGCTAGCATCTTCTACTACATCAAGTAATTGTTTATACAGTTCTAGCGCCTTTTTCTCATGGTTAAGGCTTTCCTCCAGAATATCCTTTACTGAATGTCTATAGGTTTCTTCAATCGGTGCAATCCGCAGACTAGGATGCCCTTCTAAACCAGTGAGAATTTCTCCTACCTGTTGAGCATGAAGCAAAGACTCAGTTGCCTGTGTCTTGAAAAAATCAACAATGGGAATTCGGTTAGGTCCTATCACCATCAGGGAATAGTGGGTGTATCGCACGACACCAGCAAGCTCAAATTCCATGATGGTATTTAGTAGGTCAGTGGTCTTTTGATAGTCAAGCTCTTTCATCAGTTTTTAGTTTTGACTTGGTAGGTTTAGATTTATGCACTTTTGTTATATTAGATTAATTTCTGTTTCAAAGCGTACCAAGGACTAATGACGAATGACCAATAACCAATAACCAATTTTGTCAGATGCCCACTAGGGGCATTGCAAATTTTAGGGAAAACTTGTCTTATGGGTTTTAGTCTGTAAACTCTTGTAAAGGCAAGTGGAAAAATAATGAGCAGACAGCTGCTAATCTTAGCCAATCTAACCTTTGTGGCAACTGGCATGCTATTTGGCTGCTCCCAAGGGGAAAATCAGAACGAAACCTCGGCAGAACAAGAGCAGGGGACGCTGGAAATTCGCGCGAATGGTGAGGACTTTGTCCGAGAGGGCTTTGTCTCCAAAGATGATTGGAAAATTTCTTTTGACCATGTTTACGTTACTCTGGCAGATATCACCGCTTATCAAAGTGACCCTCCCTTTAATGCTGAGGCTAACAGCGAGATCAAGGCAAAAGAGAAAGTCAGCCTTGAGCAAGCAAAAACTGTAGACTTAGCAGAGGGCGATGAAAGTGCCGAGCCAATCCTCATCCAAGAGTTTGCAGAGGTTCCTGTTGGTAAGTACAATGCCCTTTCCTGGAAGATAGTTAAGGGGGAAAGCGAACCTGCTGAGGCTCAAACGATAGTCATGGACGGTACAGCTCAAAAGGATGGGCAGACTATTGACTTTACGGTCAAAATTGATAACGAATACGAATATATTTGTGGGGAGTTTGTCGGCGGTGAACGCAAAGGCATTCTTAAAACAGGAAGCACAGCTGATTTGGAGTTAACTTTCCACTTAGACCATATTTTTGGTGATGCTGATGCTTCAGCAGATGATGACATTAATACTAATGCTCTGGGTTTTGAACCCCTAGTTGCGTTAGCAAAGGATGGCAAACTAGAGGTTGAAATGTCTCAATTAGAGTCAGAGCTCCCAGCAAAAGACTACGAAACCCTAGAAAAAGCACTGGTTGGACTCGGTCATGTTGGTGAAGGTCATTGTCAAGAATCTATCAAAACTGACACCAAGAAGTAAGAACTGACACCAAGAAGTAAGAGAAACTTTACCCTCCTTTACCAATCAATCTCGATAACCTCAACAACAATGAAGTGGAAACTTTTAATCCCAATTACTATTGTTTCAGTTTTCGGTTGCTCTCTTAGAGCTAATGCTCATGGTGTCAAAATTGAATACCAAGCAACTGAAGCGATCGAGATTCAAGCTCAATATGACACTGGCAAGCCTATCTCTAATGCCCAAGTTACAGTTTACGCTCCTGAGCAACCATCTATCCCTTGGCTGACGGGTACTACTGACACAAACGGTAATTTTGCTTTTGCACCTACTCCCTCAAAACCAGGGAATTGGACAGTAAAGGTGCGCCGAGCCGGTCATGGTGACATTATTAATATTGCTGTTGCTGAAGCTGAAGATAACGTTGTGACAGATCTTACTCGAGAAGTAAGAGACGACAAGCCCAAAAGTCAAGGATTGATGATTCAATCAACCACTCAGTCTTTGACTCCTCTCCAAACAATCCTCATGGGAGTTTCCGGTGTTTGGGGATTTATCGGTACTGCACTGTTTTTCCGGCGAGGTTGAGAGAAAACAAAGAGGCAGAAAACAGAAAGCTCTCCCAATTCCCAATTAGCAATTAGCCATTAGCCATTAGCCATTAACAATTCCAATGCACATTTCTGATGGTATCCTCCCAGCATCTACCTGTATCCTTGGTTATGCTACTACTGGGGGTCTAACTTGGTACTCTCTGCGTCAAATTAATCGAGCTCAAAATCCCCAAGAGAACATTCCCAAAGCATCCTTACTAACCGCTGCTTTTTTTGTTGCTTCCTGGATTCATATCCCAATACCGCCGAGTAGTGTCCATTTAATCCTCAATGGACTATTAGGGACAGTTTTGGGTTACCATGCCTTCCCAGCTATTCTCATTGGCTTATTCTTTCAGGCAGTGTTTTTCCAGCATGGTGGTTTATCTACTTTGGGGGTGAATGCAGTAATGATAGGACTACCAGCCATTTTTGCTTCTTACCTGTTCCAGTTGCACTACCTTATTGGTAAGGGCAATCGCTTTGTGATTGCTATGTTTGCTTTTCTTGCTGGTGCTGGTGGTTTGGGGATCGCAACTCTGATATATATTGCCTTGAGCATAACCAGTATTTTTACAGGTATTGGTGCTGAAGCTCAGCAGACGGCAATTTACGGAGTTTTTCTTGCCTATATTCCACTAATGGTAATTGAAGGTTGGTTTACTGCAGCGGTGGTACTCTTTTTACGGCGAGTCAAGCCGGAATTGCTCGAAAGTAAGAATTGAAAATTGCTAATTGCTAATTGCTAATTGCTAATTGCTAAATACTTCCCTTACTACAAAAGTATTACCTCAAAGATTATTTCAGCATCAACTAACTGCTGCTACGCTTTAATGACAAATACTGTAATAGAAATAGTAATACCAAATCCAGTGCGATCGCAGATCTTGTAGTGGCGCGACACAGCTAAAATAGTGAATTAGAAGACCACTCCAGTTATTACTAAAAAAAACTTATTTGCTGCGAAGCCTCACTGTGTACATCACATCTGAGCGCAGCACATATTTCCTGCCTTGAATGACAGGAGCACCCTCGTGCCGCAATTCATGCCGGAAGCATAGAGCTGTGCCTGTCGTTGGAACTATGGATACATCCGGCATCACATCTAGAGCGAATAATTCAAGATAGTTGTGGTGAAGATAGAAGCGAGTTTCTCCTCCTTCAAATCCATCGTTGAGGTAGATCATCAACGTTAATTGGCTAAACTCACCATTTTTCAGCATATAGGAACCATCCCTATGTGGTGCAAACCTCTGACCAGGATCGTAGCGGTTGTACTAATAACCGATGACCAATGACTAATGACCAATCATAACTGAGAATGTCGGACTAATTTCTGAGAACAACTCTAAGCTCCGAAGTTTATCTATGATGGATATCAAGAGAGTTCCAGATAAAGATGACTAAATCAGGGATAACACATTTACCAGGTTAGGCTCTCTATCCTCAGGCTGTGTACAACACACAGCTTTAAAATCCTTCTGTTCCCGTAACTAAATGATTTACTGTATCAATCCCAAATGTGAGCAACCGGAAAACTCTTCAAACTTAAATTATTGTCAAGCCTGTGGCTCTGAATTGCTCTTGAAAGGACGCTATCGAGTACTACATCATCTCAAAACTGGTGGTTTTGGTCACACTTATGAGGTGGATGATAACGGCATAAAGAAAGTGCTGAAAGTGTTGCGTCAGGAGCAGTTTACTAACCCAGAACAAAGAGAGAAAGTGGTAGCTCTATTTCAGCAGGAGAGCGAAGTTTTGAGTCAGCTCAGCCATCCTGGAATTCCCAAAGTTGAGCCAGATAGCTACTTTAGTTACTTACCTCAAAATAGCCAAGAGCGACCACTGCACTGCTTGGTAATGGAAAAAATAGATGGCTTAAATTTGCATGAATGGTTCAACCAAAGAGGCTATCAACCCATTACCCAACAGGACGCAATTGACTGGTTAACACAACTATTAGATATCTTGCATTTGCTCCATCCTCAGTATTTTCACCGAGATATTAAACCCTCGAATATTATGCTCAAACCGGATGGGGGATTAGTCTTGATTGACTTTGGTTCAGTCCGGGAAGTGACGGTAACCTACTTTGGTAAATTACCAGCCAAGGATATAACGATGATTTGTTCTAAAGGCTATGCTCCTCTAGAACAAATTGAAGGTCAAGCAGTGGCTCAATCTGATTTTTTTGCTTTAGGTAGAACTTTTGTTTATTTACTTACAGGCACAGAGCTTACAGAGTTTAACCAAGAATCACAAGGTAAATTAATTTGGCAAGAACATGCACCACAGATTTCCGTAGAACTCAAATCTTTGGTTGATTGGCTAATGGAACCAAGGATTGAACATAGACCTAGGAATACTCAAGAAATTTTACAACACCTAAAGCTAATTAAATCAGGCAATACTAATCAGGTAACCACAATAACTGTCAAGCATCCGCACCAAGCCACTACTCACTATCCTGAGACTTCCCTACCACCAGATAACAATCATAGTAAGATACTTAACTCACCATTGTCCAAGATTGCAGGCTCTCAGATGAACTACTGCATCAACCCCAGATGCCAACAACGCCAAAATTCTACAGATGTAGAGTTTTGTCAATCCTGTAATGCTCCTTTACTGATTAAGAACCGATATCGCTTAGTTTCCTATCTCCGAGAGTCGAAAGCTCTAGACAATGCCGAATTATTTGAAGTAGAAGATTTTGGTAGTGAGGCGGTGATTGGGGATAGGTACAAAGTTATGAAAGTCTTAAAAAATAACAGTTCTTTGGTGGTGAACTTATTTAAACAAGAAGCAGAAATTTTAAAAAATCTCGACCATCCCGGCATCCCTAAAGTCAAACTTGGTGATGGTTACTTTACTGTTGATATTGCTTGCCAATCTAGACAACAAAAAATATTACGTAAAAACAAACCATTACATTGCTTAGTAATGGAAAAAATTGAAGGAGAAAATTTATCTGAATGGCTCAAACAACAGGAAAATAGTAAAATTGATTATCATCTAGCTTATCAATGGCTGATAAATCTACTAGAGGTAGTTGATTATTTACACAAAAAACAATATTTTCACCGAGATATTAAACCATCTAATATTATGCGGTGTTCTAATGGTGAGCTGATATTAATTGATTTTGGCACAGCTAGGGAGATTACCCGCACAGTAGTAGAAATTTTGTTAGGTACAGATGTTATTGGCGCCAGGATTCGCTCTGAAGGCTACACCCCTCGAGAACAAAAAGATGGCATGGCAGTTCCCCAATCAGATTTTTATGCTCTAGGACGCACCTTGGTTCATTTGTTGACTGGTATACCTCCCATTCATCTAGAAGAAGATACTCAGACAGGGAAGTTGAAGTGGCAAGAACATGCTAAACCAATCCCAGAAGCACTAGCAAATTGGCTGGATTATCTCATGGAGCCAGATTTCCGTGATCGACCGCCCAATGCAGCTTTTATATTGGAGAAGCTGAAGGATAGAAATGTGGACAATTTATCCTTTCCTCCACTAATAGCTCTCTCAACTAGTACAATTGAAAAATCTGTTCCCTTATGGTTAAAAATTATTAACTTTGGACTTTTCTCAATACTGCTAATTACTGGACTGCTCTGGTTCCAAGCTAGACAAGAGTTTCGAGAAAGACAACCAAAACAGTTATCTAAGGTAACCTCTGCAGTAAATTATCCAGCTGAAGTTAGAATTAAAATAATAGGCACTCTTTAAACTTTTTCATGTCTTTATTTCATTTTTCGAGTCGAAAAAGTAGAGAAACGCCATGGGGTGTCTCCACAATGTTTGATATAAGTTATACTGAGATCTTGCACGCAATAGAGAAAATTCACCTGTGAAGGTAGGGAGCAGGGAGCAGTGATAAGATTGGACGGTTTCAGTACTGAAATTGATTGTTCTTTTTTCGGTTATTAAGTATTTATGATGCATAGTGCAAGATGTGAGTTATACAGCATTTATCAGTCTAGTGAGGTACAGCTCCTATTCCCTATTCCCTATTCCCAAAAATCAGGCTCTTTGTACCTCATCTAAATGAAAAACTCTGTATCTTTGGTATTAACCCCTTTTTAACCAAAAATGTCCAACCCGAACAGAACCAATGTGAAGCAATATTTGACGTAGAATATTAATCTTCCATTTAGGAAATTCTTCGTAGTTAACAATATGTAGATTGGTTTTACTAATTTCTTGTTTCCAGGTTGAATCTGACAAAAAACAGACTCCACATCCGGCTGTATTGGCCCCAAATATTTTAGTAACTGGAGCTAGTTTTTTATTAGATGTCAGATTAAAAATCAGATGACTAGGTAAATTTTTGAATAAAGCACCAACATACATATTTTCAAAAATTGAGATATATCCCTTTGCCGATAAGATACTTTGAGCCTGCATCAAAATTTCATTTTGAGTCTTCCTTGTCTGCCAATAAGTTTCTGCAACAAAATGATGAAGAACCCAGTTAAAAAAGATAACATCAAAATTTTGGTTGTTGAAAATGTCATTTAAATTTTCTGCGGAAGAGAGAATTAACTTCTTCCTTGGATGAGACTTATTCATTTCGAGCAAAACTTCAGCGTTATCTAGTAAAGTGCCAACAGCCTCAGGATAATGAGCCAAAATTTTGTCTGTAAATATACCGTTGCCGCCACCAATATCAAGAAATGAAAAGTTTCCTTCCGGGAAGCTTTGATCAATCATTTTCTTAACTATTGGCCATCTTTCCTCATTAACATACTCTTTATTAAATGTTTCTAACTGATTATTCTCTAGTTTTTTAATTTTTTCTACCACCACTACTCTATCTCCTACAAAAACAAAACACGATCAATCAACAGGCATTAACTATACGAGCATTGCCTATTCCATCTTTCAGAATTTATCTATTAGATCGGGATAATATAGGATCTCTGTTACGACTTTGGATTTTTGGTATAAGTCGTAATTCTCGGTTGGGATAGGTTGCAGGGTGAAATCCTTGCCCCACAAGGAACTCAAGTTCCTTGCTAATAGCACCAAGTCATCTAAAGATGACTCAATTTGCTCAAAAATATAGTACTTATGCACCTTTTGGTAATTATGTCATCCTGAGCGATAGCGAAGGATCTTCAAACGGCCTAGATGCCTCACTATCACCTATCTCTAGCTTAAGTTGACACCAATGGATTGCTGCCCGCCGCTTGGTTGGCAAGTTTTTTGTTATTTGTTTTTTACAAAGAATTGGACTTTGGACAAAAAAATAAGGTTTGCGTAATATTTACGCAAACCTTATTGTGAGACAATAGCTTCTCCATCTCAGCAATAATCTTTCGCTGAGAAACGGCTCACTCAAAGACTGGAGGAGCGGAGCTAATCGAGGGGTAATTCACTCATTACTCATCACTCATTACTCATTACTCATTACTCATTACTTCAAAACCCGAATCAATCGACTTATTCAGCAAGCCCTACTTAATGGCACTTGTGTTGGAGTGAGTAGGAGTAATAGAGTGATAGTAGGGCTTTTCTCATATTATTAGGTCTTTGCTTCATTCTCTACCCTGGTTAGAACCAATCTCACCCCTGTGGCTCAAAATTGTTATCGTTGCCCTGGGTTTGGTAACCATTGTCTTCTTAGCGGAAACTCTACACCGCTACACTGACGACAAATCAGAACTTAGCCGTAAGATAGTTCACATCGGCAGTGGCAACGTCATTTTAATTGCTTGGTGGCTGCAAATACCGGAAACTATAGGCATCGCAGCTTCCCTTGTCACCAGTGCGATCGCACTAGTATCCTATCAGATTCCTATTTTACCCGGTATCAATAGCGTCGGACGCCGAAGCTTAGGCACCTTCTTCTATGCAGTCAGTATCGGTGTTCTTATTGCCTGGTTTTGGCCCATCCAACAATACCAATATGCAGCAATTGGGATCTTAATCATGACCTGGGGAGATGGACTTGCTGGACTCATTGGTCAAAAATGGGGTAAGCATCGATATCAAATCTGGGGCATCAAAAAAAGCTGGGAAGGCTCCCTAGCAATGTTTTTGGCTAGCTATATTGTCAGCAGTCTGATTCTGTTGAATGTTCAGGGCAATCTTTGGCAAACTTGGTTAGTTCCAATTGCGATCGCTTTATTTGCGACTATTGTAGAAACTTTCTCCAAATTAGGAATTGATAATCTTACAGTACCTCTGGGTAGTGCAGCACTAGCTTTCTTCTTAAGTCAATTTTTAGCATAAATTACTCAAGTCAACAAAAAGTTGATGAAGAAAAAGTTACTTCCCTCACCAACCTCTAAAAAGTCAACCTCAGAAATTTTGTCAAAATGATTAGGTGTTAATTTTTACCAATCCGCCCTTCTGGGCTTATAGGGATCATCGCTAAATGGCTGTACTCCAGTAGCGGGATAAGCATCATCGTTAGGACCGAAGATTCTGACTACTGCTTCAGAAATATACTCTGTGATGCTGTTAAGCAGGTTGTAAATACCCATAACATATTCTCCTGATCGTTGAGGAATAATCTCAATATTTTCAGACAAAACAAATTATGCCTGTGTAATTCAATTATGAGTATTCAAGAGTGACTTGAGTTATTTTGCAATATTTATTTGACTATGTTTGCAATACTTTTCTTTTACTCAAGTCAATATCAAGATTATTATTCAAATTTATACTTTTTTTAACAAAAAAATGGACTGCTTATAGAGTAAGGATTCTATCGATCTCAAACTGGTGTGTTATTTCCTTCCCGTTGCACTAGGGTAATACCAAATCCGGCATAGATACCCCCTTTATGCACTACCCTGTAGAAAAGTTGCAGGCAAAATCTCTACAGGTTTTTCGGGGTTTGCTCTTAGCTAGAGAGAGGTTTTTATGTTGTAATCGGATGAAAGTAAGTTAACTCTCAGAGAAATCTCATGGTCAACAAATGTTTCCTGGAGACTGATGGGTATCAAATTATATTTGAACTCAGCAGCATTAAGGATAGTCAAAAACTTGTTAATTTAGTCATTGAGTTGCGATTAGATCCTCAACTAGGAGAAATGTCAGTACGATCTGTTCCTTCTAGAATCGCACCCCAAAACTTGCAAGGATTGGTAAGTTACTTTGAGCAACATATTTTTGCTTTAAAGGCAGACTCCAATAATGAATCACCGGTTTTCCTAACCGAAGGTTTAGGTTTTCAGATGCAAGCCTTGGCAGGAGAATTTTATACGGAAGCTGAAGGCAATTGTAATATTCGAGTCATGATTAATGTAGGTAAGCATAGCCAAGGATATGCCAGCACTTACATTGGTGGGGAATCAGTAGTTGAATTTTTCAAAATTCACAGTTTTACTTCAGAGATTCAAGCAGTGTTGAGAGAATTCCGGTGGAACTGATTGATAGACTTTCTGTGTCCATCTCTGTGTCTCCGCATCTGGGTGCCTACCTCAACCTATAAATGGAAACTTGACAAGTACTAGGAGGAGAATCAGATAGCTAAATTAGCTGTGAATTCTTGGTTCTGGATAAAGGGTGCTGAGGATCTCACTTTCTCTAATGGCTAACTCTTCCAATCGCTCATTAACCACATCCCGGTCAAAATAAGTATCAGCCAATATCCAATAAACTCCATAGTGACGAGCTTCGGACGCCATTAAGCTACCATAAAATTTGGCTAACTCTGGCTGGGGACAGTGAGTGGCTAGTAATCCCAACCGTTCGTGAGAACGAGCCTCAATCAAACCACAAACTAGTAAAGAATCTAACAGCCGCTCAGGCTCATTGCGGCGAATCTGAGCTTTCAAGCAGCCTCCATAGGGAGGCGACGAGAGAGGAGCTAGGGAAATACCACGATGTTCTAGCCACTGGTTAACCAACTCAAAATGTTCTAGTTCTTCCCGAGCGATGGCTGTCAGCTGACGCACCAATTTGGTGTTGGATGGGTAGCGAAACATTAAATTCATTGCCACCCCAGCTGCTTTTCGTTCACAATGGGAATGGTCAAGCAGAATAATATCAAGGTGAGAAAGTGCTTGCTCGACCCAAGCCCAGCTGGTGGGAGTCTTTAGGATATTAATGACAGATAAGGTAGAATAAGACACTATTTTGGGTGCAATCAACTCGACTCCAGAACATTGAAAAAATCTTGAGATCCTCAGAGATACTCGTACTTTTCCATGATTGCAGCAATTAATGCCCGCAAACGAGGGAAACCCAATAATTATCTCAAAAATCTCTGAAATTAGGTTTTGGTAGTTGTATTAATTATTAATAGACATTTTCTATATCAGAGAAACTTGCTAACGAATAGAGGCATACTAGAAACAGTAGGTGTGGTTTATATACAAACAAACGCCACTTGAGCTAGCTAGATTCCAAGGGTGTTATCAGATATTTGGAGCAACTGGATTTGGATAAGAACTAAACATGACCCACCGTCGTATTGTTATTGGTGACGTACATGGCCACTACGACACCCTCATGACCTTATTAGAAGCGATCGCCCCTACCAGTGAAGATCGGGTTTATTTTCTTGGGGATTTAATTGATCGAGGACCTCGGAGTGCTCAGGTAGTAGACTTTGTTATGCAAAGCCCTTACCCTTGCCTGTTGGGTAACCATGAGCAAATGGTACTAGATATCCTAGGTCATGGAGAGATCTATGGTCCAGCACTGCAAGCTTGGCTCTCTAGTGGTGGTCATACTACTATCAACAGTTATGGTGAGGATGGTGTACGTCAAGAGCATATTGAGTGGATGCGGACACTACCAATCTACATGGATTTGGGGGACACCTTCTTAGTACACGCTGGTGTTCATCCTCAGATTGCATTGGAGAAGCAAACCTCTGAGCAATTTTGTTGGATTCGCAATGAGTTTCATAGCATTGAGAAACCTTACTTTCCCGATAAGTTGATCATTACAGGTCATACTATTACCTTTACCCTACCGGGAGTAAATCCTGGGAAAATTGCTCAGGGACGTGGTTGGCTAGATATTGATACTGGTGCTTACCATCCTAAGAGTGGCTGGATGACTGGCTTAGATATTACCAATTCTATGGTTTACCAAGTCAACAGCTATGAGTCTCTCGTGCGCCAATTACCCCTTGAAGAAGCAGTGGTAAAAGTAGAGCCTTCCAAGATCTCCCGTCGGCGTCCAATGCTATTTTCGTAAAAGAGGACGGATTTGGTTTTGGTAGGCAATCTCATCTAAGCCATCTCCCACATAGGCAGTGTTTGGGTTGATAGCTTGCTCTAAGGCATTAATGCGTTGAGGTGTTGCTGGATGAGTACTTAAAAACTCTGGTACAGAGCCTCCACTTTTGAGGAGTTTTTCCATAAAGCTCACCATCCCATAGGGAGCATAGCCTGCTTGTGTTAAGTTTTCCAATCCTATTCGATCTGCCTCCAATTCATCTTTACGACTGTTGGGGCGTCGGAGAGCGAGTTCTACCCCCAGCTGAATTGCTACATTCCTATCTAAACCGGCAACTGCCGCTACCCCATTAGCGATTGCCATTTGCTTCATTTGATTGAGGGCATGACGTCCGACAATATGAGCAATCTCATGAGCCATAACACTGGCTAACTCAGCTTCATTATCTGCTTCTTTAATTAAACCAGTATTAACGTAAACAAAGCCCCCCATCGTGGCAAAAGCATTAACACTGTCATTATCAACCACCTGAAATGTATAGGGAATCTCAGTTCTCTCGCTAACTTTTGCTAGTTGCTCACCAATTTGCTCGACATAGCGATTAATTTGCTCATTGCGATTGAGTCGGATCTCTCGCCTAACTAATTGCTGATTGATCTGTTTACCCAGCTGAACTTCTTGGTTATCGGAAATACTCGACAACTGGATAATCTGAATTCCACGTAGAAATATCTCAAATAAGGGAATGCCTTGGCTAACCTGAGGTGTTGCCACCACAAGACTGACTGCCATGAACACAGACAGTAAGGGATATACCAAAAGACGACGATAATGACGAGAAAGTGAGGAAAAAGGATTTAACATAGCTGCTATGATTATAATACCTGTATGCGATAAGTTCAGTACAGTTTGGTAGATAAGACCAATTACTTCTCTAAAGTGAAGGAGAGAAGAGGATTTTAACTAGTTAGTTATTTGTATCCGGATGAACTAAAAAAGTAGACGCTATTTTAGGCTTTTAAGTTGCCATAATCTGTTGTGCATTTAAATGATCAGTATTTAAAGAAAGGAGAGAGTCAGACATAAGCCGGGTTCTGTTCTCCTAGCTGTGCTGGCTAAGAGGGCAGTTATCTATCTGGGACTACTGTTACCAGACGCCTCTGGCGGTTCTTTTCAACGGAACTGGTAAAAGACCAACCGTAGTTCCTTCGACCTTGCTCCCAACCGGGGTTTACCGAGCCAGCACCTCTCGATGCTGCTGGTGCGCTCTTACCGCACCTTTGCACCCTTACCAATTTTGTCTTATTATCCTTTAGGGACAAATGACTAATTGGCGGTATCTTTCTGTGGCACTATCCTCACGGTCACCCGCACTGGGCGTTACCCAGCAAGTTTGGTCTTTCGGGAGCCCGGACTTTCCTCAGAGGAAGATTACACTTCCTCCGCAACTGCCTTCGCTTACTCTCTCCTTTCTCTAGTCTAATCTTCGTTGGTCTTTATTCAACTATTTAGGGCTTGCTGCATAAGTGTGGAAGCTATGCCATACAAGAATTTCAAGCATTTTTCCCCTGAAAAAGTGCAAGGAAATTGTATCGATGGGTTCAATTTCCTTGCACTTTCATGGGAAATCCCTGAGTAACCTTGGAGAATGGAAGTGCTCACCCACGAGGA
>JAAHGL010000120.1 GCA_010692635.1 Symploca sp. SIO2C1
CCAGATGGTTTAAAGCCCCATTATTTATTTATGGAGACAAATAAATGCGTAGCAACTTTATTAAATCCCCCGCTTTCAAGCGTGGGGAACCTTCTGCCCTCTGCCTTCGTACTTCTGCCTTCTTTAACCTTCAGGCTTCATACTTTTTGTACTCTCCTCAAAGGACTCCAAGATTTTGAGTAAACGAATAGCTGAGTGATAAGCTTCCTCTGTGAAAGAGAACTGCTCTTCGGAGCTATCTACCAAACCATCAACCACTAATTGCAAAAAACCAATCATGGGATTGAGACGAGTGCGTATTTCATAAGAAGTTTGGAATAAAGCATTATTCACTGCTTCATTAATCACATCATTAGAACTTCGATCAAATTGCATGGTGTACAAACGATTGTAGTGACCGCCTTGTTTGATAAGCTCTTGATGAGTACCAATTTCCACTACTTGCCCCTTTTCCATCACAGCAATTTGATCTGCTTTTTGGATAGTTGAGAGTCGGTGAGCAATTACAATAGTTGTGCGATCGCGGCAGAGTTCATCAATTGCCTGTTGTACTAACCTTTCAGACACAGTATCTAAAGCACTAGTAGCCTCATCCAAAATTAAAATATCTGGATTACGCAACAGTGCGCGAGCAATTGCAATTCTTTGTCGCTGTCCCCCGGAGAGCATGATACCCCGCTCACCAATTTCTGTATCAAACCCTTGGGGTAACTCAATAATAAACTCGTAGGCATTGGCTCTTTTAGCTGCTGCAAAAATCTCACTATCGGTGGTATTTTCCCTACCATAGGCAATATTGTCGCGCACCGAAGTATTAAACAAAAACGTATCCTGACTGACAATCCCCATTGCTTGTCTGAGCGATCGCAAGTTATACTCTCTCAAATCTTGTCCATCGATCGCGATCTTACCTTCAACAGGATCATAAAATCTGGGTAGCAAATCTGCCAAAGTTGACTTTCCTGCTCCAGAGGAACCAACTAAAGCCAGGGTTGTACCTTTGGGAACCCATAAATTTATCTTACTTAGGACTAAATCTTGATGCTCAGGATAAGTAAAAGAGACATCTTCTAGACGAATGCCTTGTTCTATTTTTTGATAAAGCTTATTGCCACTATCCATGAAAGGTTTATTATCCTGTCTGAGGAAATTTGCGACAATTTCAGTACTAGGAGAAGCATTGGCAAATTGAGTTCTTTGTCCATTCAATTTTCCTACAACTGGCAGTAATCTATTAAGCAAAAATAGGTAAATACCCAAAACAGCTATTAATGCTTTAGGTGGAACATCCTGGAATAAAAAAGCTTTACCCAAAAAGACAATCGCTAACATTGCCAAGATACCTAAAATTTCATTTATTGGTCCTAAGATGGCAAAATTAGCTTGGGATTGATATTCTGCTTGTTCTCGTTCGTTAAGAAAATTATTGATGCGTTGATATTCAGCTGCTTCATTACCAACAGATTTAATCAGTCTTATCCCTGTTAAGATTTCTAGTAAAGCAGTGGAATAATTTCTTGATCTCTCTGAGAGTATTTTACCAAATTTTCTCGCACGTTTAACAAAAGACTGATTAATCCAGGTTACTAGTACTAATAAAATAGTTGATGCTACAGTTAATTGCCAGGAAATAGTAATTAGGATGCCAACAAATATTAAGATAGTGATCAAGGTAACGAATAACTGAATACCTATTTTGATAGCATTTGCTGCTCTCCCCACTTCTTGATTTACTTTATTAACTAAGTCTCCAGTTCTAACTTTGACAAAATAGTCTAAATCAACTTCTAAAATTAATTTTATCCCAGCTTTTCTAATATCATTTACTAGCCTTTTGGCTAATGAGAAAGAAACTAAAGAGGTAACATAAGCCGCAAAATTTTTCAGAATTATTGCCAGCATAACTACCCCAAACATTAAAATAATGCCATCGCCTCCTTCACCACTACCAAAAATAGACAATATTTTACGAATAAGTGGTGGTCCAGCGTCTAATTGAAGGCTTTCTCTACTTAAAAATCCTATCACTAGCGGCACAATTAATGTGGCACTGATACCATTGAAAATAGCACTGGAAAAACCAAGCAGGATAGTTAAGATGATCCAACCAGGGTAACGCAAGGCATAGCTCAAGAGTAGTTTATTAGGAGACATAGAATATTTACTACTAGGAAAGAAAAGTCTCAAATTTAAAACTTACTAGTGCAGCATGGCGGAAATAAACCACCACTGACAACAGCTAAAATGAGGGAATATATTTTTGGTTTAAATCATTGATTTATAAGCATTATAACCGATAGAATAAATTCTTCATTCCTTGTTACTTGTTACTTATTACTTGTTACTTCAAAACCCGTTTCTAGACCACAAAATTAGCTGTACCACGCCACTACAACCTTTCTTCCCTTCTGCCTCCTGCCTTCTGCCTCCTGCCTTCTGCCTTCTTGCACTAGTTTGTTAAAGACTAGCAATAACATCTGAAATAATTACTGCCATTGTATCAGTACTATAATATTTGATACATCGCTCCCTAGATTTTCTTCCCTGAGCATTGGCATAATCTAAGTTCTGAAATATCAATTGAATTTTTTCAGCAATTTGTTCTGGAGCTTCAGCATCAACTAAATAACCCGTATCTCCTAAAATTTCTGGGATATCACCAACGTGAGTGGACAAAATCGGCTTTGCCATTGCCATACCATCTGTTAGTTTTAGAGGAAACTGTGCTCTAGCTACAATCGTATCTCGTTGGGGAACAACTACAATATGAGCAGCAGCTAAAACTTCCGGCATTACTTCCACAGGAAGTCTTGGTAGTTGAATAATCCAGTGCCCCCATTTTTCCTTGAGTTGCTCATCATAGTTATCATAGGGACTGCCGCCAACAATCACAAGTCTTAAATCTGGCTCATTAAGATGCTCTAGAGCTATTAAGACATCTTCAACTCCTTTATGAGGTCGTGGTGCTCCAGGAAACATTAAAATTCGATATCCAGAAAGATTATAACGAACCCTGCTTGCTTCTGGGTCATACTGGTCGGGATTAAACAGGGAAGTATCTTTACCATTAGGGAGGTAAACACCACCAAAGCGTTTTTTGAGAAACTGGGTATCTATAGTTAGAGCATCAGCACGAGACACTAAACTTTCGAGCCACTTGAGATATAAAGGATGATCTGGATATCTCAATTCACCATTCTTTTTGAAAATATCCCTGGCGAATTGCTTTAAGTTAGGATTATACTTCCATTCGCTTCCACCATACCAACTGAGTTCCCAATCGTCCATATCTAAAAAAACCGGACGCTTAGTTTGGAGTTTCCGAATTAAAGATATACCAAAGCTTGTTGGCTTTGGCTTGACTGCATAAATAATATCGCCGTCTATTTTGTTTAAAGCAGTTATGGCAACTGGTAAAAACTCTGGATAATTCTTGCCAGCTATCGATATAATAGGAATGTTATCAGGAGGAATTGCATATAATTCCTTACCAAAAAGGAAACCAACTATCTCGACATCATAGCTCAATTTTTTGAACACTTGAGCTAACAAAAAAGCTCTAACTGAACCACCACCAGATAAATCGCTAACAATTAATGAAACCTTCAAATTTGTTCTGCTCCGCTGTAGATTGCTAATGGCTAATGGCTAATGGCTAATGGCTAATGGCTAAACTTTTCTTCTCTCCTACGCAACTGCCTTCCGAGAAAAATGGAATATTTTTTACTAGTGCAGTGCGGCAGAAGTAACTGGCCAGTTTGAGAGTGATATAATCCTTACTCTATAAGAATTCTGAATTCTTAATTCTTAATTCTTAATTCCGCGCAGCGGCACTAGTCCAGTAGCTTGAAACGACCAGTCTGTAAGTTGTCAAATATAAGATTAATTTTGTTACGTTGCTCATCATTGACATTATAGTCAGAAAGGAGAGTGGTGACTAATTGTAGATGTTCTAGACGACTCAATTGACCGCTATTGAGAATACTGTCTATGATTGAGTCATCAGTTTTATTAGAGTGATTGTGAATATTTCCTGCCATTGGCTAGTAATTGTGCAATAAGGCTTTGGCTCCCTGGCGGCTAATGCCAGGAATTGTCTACAGAAGATACAGAGCATGGCATCTGGTCTTCAGCTGTGAGTAGAGCACTAGTTAGCACAAAACCATGCTTATCTTGTCTATTATATTAATCATTATCTCTCGAGAAACACGCTCATGCGCTAATGGCTAATGGCTAATGGCTAATGGTTAATAGCTAATCTCTGAAGAAACACCGAGTCAGTAGGGAAGAACACCCATGCAGGTAAACCGGATTCCAGTACTTTCTGATAACTATATCTTTTTGCTACATGACCCTCAGCAGAATACTGCTGCTGTAGTTGATCCAGCATTGGCACAACCAGTGTTAGAGCGTCTGGCAGAGCTGGGAGCCCAATTAGTGGCTATTTTCAATACCCACCACCACTCAGATCATGTAGGAGGAAATCGGCAACTGATGCAACGTTTTCCAGAAATCTGTGTATATGGGGGAGCAGAGGATCGAGGCAGAATTCCTGGGCAGCAGGTATTTTTACAAGAAGGCGATCGCATTAAGTTTGCTGGTAGAGTTGGTGAAGTATTCTTTGTACCTGGACACACTAGCGGGCATATTGCTTACTATTTTCCCCCAACAGTGGAGGGCGAAACTGGGGAGCTATTTTGCGGCGACACTTTGTTTGCAGGAGGATGTGGTAAACTGTTTGAAGGTTCACCAGCACAGATGCTAGATTCCCTTAGTAAGTTAAGGGCTTTACCAGATGAAACGCGGATCTGGTGCGCTCATGAATACACCCTGAAAAATTTGCAATTTGCCCTGAGTGTAGATGCCCAGAACCAAGACTTACAAACTCGATATAATCAGGTTCAAGCAGCTCGTCATCGTGGGGAAGCAACAGTGCCATCCCAGGTAGGGATAGAAAAGCTAACAAATCCCTTTCTACGCTGGGAACATCCTTCTTTACAGGCTGCGGTTAAGGCACAAGAACCTGTAAAAACCTTTGCGCGGCTGCGAGGGATGAAAGATCAGTTTTAGAGCTGGGGAAACACTTCGGGCTTATTGGGCGGGTTGAAGCACTCCTCAGCACTCTTTATCGTACAAGGTGGCAAGACACTGTAGGGGAGCGCAAAAAAACCTCCGCTGCGCTCCCCAATCTTTCCCAGTTGTAGTATCAACACAACGTTAACAGAAGTTTTTCCATCGTGTTCCCAGAAGCGCGAGCGCACTTCTGTCTAGCTTTGAGTCCATTTGTGTGAAATTATCAGGGAGTGATAAGGGAATTGACCTTAATCTCCGAAAAAATCAGTTTCCTTAATTAATTTACGTAGAATAGTCCATTCCGGCAACCATTCCCATACCTTATCTATGCGCTCAATTCGACTCACAATTCTTTCTACAAACACTTCTTCTGGTTTGTATTCCCTCGATGAATATTCAAATCCCAACCCACGGAGTTCTTCTCTCATTGCGTATAGTAAATCTTTCCCCGCAAAATATTTGAGATAGTCCTTAAAACGGGAGCCTTCAGAACGAAATTGAGGGAGTAAAGTTCTGAATTTATTTTGAACATCTTTTTCAGATACTAGTCTATTTTTACTATCTTCTCGAACAATTTCTGCGATTTTTATTTGGCAATAATTTTTACCAAGTTTAGATGGAAAAGAATGTCCTTTTCTCACTTCTTCACCCCAAAAATTCTTAAAATTTTCGCAAGCCAAGGCAGTTCTAGCTGCTGAGTATGCAGCAATACGTTGTGCTGCATTATCTAAAACATTCTGATATTCATCGCAATTAGGTGCTTTTTTGCCTAATGCTTTGTGGACAACCTCTGGATCGATTAAATAGTTTTCGATTTCTTTTCTTGCCTATGTCCAGCCAACCCATTTCTGATCATAATTACATTTTAAGGGATGATCAGGTGTTGCCAAATCTCGACAATCAAAATCTCGATCAACGAGGCAAGCCAAATTAGGATTTCTGCGGCGATCAGCAATAATACTCCTCAGAAAGCTTGAAGTTTTGCCTCCTAGAGGACGAATTTCACATTTGGGGAGCAATTGACGAAGGACTCGAATATCAATACTTTGAGAATGTCCTTCACAATAGAGAACCGTTACAGGCATAGTGCTCCTCCTGGTAGACGGTAAGTTTCACTTTCTCCAATAACGTTGCTTACTGAGTCAGAGTGAGTTGTGATAATAAACTGGCACGTCGGCTTAATTTTCATCAATTGAGAGACAAAATATTGAGCAGAGGGAGGATGTAAATTGAGGTCTATTTCATCGATTAAGACAATTGAATAAGCAATCTGTTGTCTCACAAATTCGTACAATATGGGAAAGACAGATTGCTCTCCTCCTGACATTTCTGCTATATCATAGGTTCTGTAGCCATCATCAAGTAGGAAATAAGTCTCTTCTCCAGTAGGATCATCTTGACTGGGAAGTTTTTCTAGCCCTGAAAAAGAGCGTTCAGGAAATACTGTTTGATACAGTCTTCTGATCTGTAATAAATAATTACTTCCATAGTTGCCGATCCCTGATTCTTGGTTGCGATGCCAATCTATTAAATATTTTCGCAATTTTCCGATACCCACATCAAAGGAAGTTTCGCTACTCCCTTCTTTTACATTGTCTTCGCTACTACCTTGATGGGAATGGTATCCTAAGTTTCGCCATTGATCGAACCAAAAAATACCTGGAAGTTGGGCCAAATATTTTCGGACAGATTGATCACCCCTTCTGATAAACCATTGAGCATAATATCTACCTCTAAACTGAGCTCGTTCTGCTGGAGTATTTCCTGCTTTCCAAAAATCGCCACTTAACACGAGATGAACCCTTTTGCTATCTCCGGGCGCATCAAATTCACGCATGTCTTTAAACTCTGGCGGTTGAGCATTGTACCATTTCTGAGCCAATTCGCGAGTTGTGTTTAGTTCTTCTTCTTCAAATAGTACTTGCAGCTCAATTCTGGGAGATCCCCATCTCCAATAGCGACCAGGAAGGAAACTAATCCACTTAAAATCAGAGATATCTCTAATCTGATTAGTGGCGAAAGCCAATGGAAGTGCGATCGCTTGTAAGAGAGTTGTTTTTCCTGTTCCGTTATCCCCTAGGATAAGATAGCGATCACTCACCTCATCCAGAATCCCATTCTTGAAAGAAATCTCTAGATCCTTAAACCGTTTGAAGTTTTGGATATAGATTGATTCTATCTTCACTCTAATTTCCCCTTTGTTAAAAAATACTGACGGGGTAACAAGCCAGCTCAAGAATTGAGCAATCTAGCTTGTCACCCCTTCAGAGGTGAAGGTTGAATTTATATTTCAACCTTCATTCTTAATATTTTAGTGAGGCAGAACTCAACCCGCAGAGGATGTTACTAACACTTTTTCTGTCGTGTTAGCTTTTGCACCACCTTGGCGATCAGACTCTACCAGTTGACCGAGGATAGCGGTAACATTTGCCTTAGCATCGCCAAAGAGCATCTTGGTGTTCTCTTTATAGAACAGGGGATTGTCTACACCAGCATAGCCACTAGATAGACTACGCTTCATGACGATAACGTCAGTAGATTTCCATACCTCTAAGACTGGCATTCCAGCAATAGGACTACCTGGATCTTCTAGAGCACTAGGATTAACGGTGTCATTAGCACCAATCACGAGGACTAGATCAGTTTCGGGGAAGTCGTCGTTAATCTCGTCCATTTCTAGGACAATGTCATAAGGCACATTAGCTTCAGCTAACAGAACATTCATGTGTCCAGGTAGTCTTCCAGCTACTGGATGGATACCAAAACGAACCTCTACCCCTTTTTTGCGCAGGATTTTAGTAATATCTGATACAGGGTGCTGAGCCTGAGCTACTGCCATACCGTAGCCAGGAACAATAATCACGCTCTTAACATCTTTGAGGAGCTCAACAGTTTCTTCCACTGTCGTTGAAGTAGCTTCGCCTACGACTTGAGTGCTCGATTGAGTAGCCGATGCTCCTGCTCCTTCGCCAAAGCCACCCAGAATCACACTAATGAAGGAGCGGTTCATAGCCTTGCACATGATGTAGCTAAGGATAGCACCACTACTACCCACTAGTGCTCCTGTGATGATGAGCAAATCGTTCGATAGCATGAAGCCAGCTGCAGCAGCTGCCCATCCAGAGTAGCTGTTGAGCATGGAGATTACGACTGGCATATCTGCACCACCAATCGCTGCCACTAAATGGATACCCAAGACGGAAGCGATCGCAGTCATAATTAACAGTGGCTGTAGGCCAGTGGGAGCTTCAACTCCCATAAACTGGTAGCCTAGCCAGACTGAACCACCAAGCATCGCTAGGTTAAGTAAGTGACGTGCTGGCAGCATGAGAGGTTTGCTGCTGATAATCGCCCGCAGTTTGCCAAAAGCAACCACTGAACCAGTGAAGGTAATAGCACCGATGAAGACACCGACAAAAATTTCTACTTGGTGGATTGTTGCCTCAACTCCTGTTAAGGATTGCTCTGGTTGTAGGTAATTGGCAATGCCCACCAAAACCGCAGCCATACCGACAAAACTGTGCAGTATAGCTACTAATTCCGGCATAGAAGTCATCGCTACACGAGATGCCACAATCGCACCAATGATTGCTCCTGGTAGGATAACTGCTGCTAGAGTTCCGTAAGCAGTTACATTGGGACTCAAAGCCGTGGCAACAAAGGCAATGAGCATCCCACTAATACCGAAAATGTTACCTTGGCGAGCAGTTTCCTGATTAGAAAGCCCTGCCAAACTGAGAATAAATAAAGCGCTAGCCGCAATATAAGCGACTGTCAGCAAGTTCTGTGACATAATTTCCTTCTAATCACACTGGTAATTGGTCGTTAGCTAATGGCTAATTGTTCTTTGCTATTAACCATTAGCATTTCCTATTTCTACTTTTGGAACATCTTGAGCATCCGTTGGGTAACTAGGAAGCCACCAGAAATGTTGATTGCCCCTACTAAAATAGCGATCGCTCCTAGGATAGTAGTAGCTGAAGTTGCTGTCCCGGATATCTCGAGCATGCCACCAATAATTATGATTCCACTAATGGCATTGGTGACACTCATCAGCGGTGTGTGCAGAGCTGGTTTAACGTTCCAGATCACTTGCCAGCCAACAAAACAAGCCAATACAAACACCGTCAAATGGGACAAAAATGAAGGAGGCGCACCAATACCGATGCCAACAAGAGCTAAACCAGCCAGCACCATCCATAACCAGCCACCAATGCCCTTTGATTCTTTAGAAGCTTCAGCCTCCGGTGCTTCTTGAGTCACCGTAGGCTGCGGTTGCGGCGCAGGCTTAGGCGGTGTGGGAGGAGCGCTGGGTTTTGGTGGGGGCCAGGTAATATTACCAGAGTGAAGTACTAGAGCACCTCGAACTACCTCATCTTCAAGATCAACTTTATAGTCTTCAGCTCCTCCCATGTCTTTGAGGAGATGACATAGGTTAGTGCCGTAGAGCTGGCTAGACTGATTAGCCATACGACTGGGTAAGTCAGTTAAACCAATTACGGTTACACCTTGGTAGCGGTAAATTTCACCTGGTTTGGTAACCGCACAATTACCACCCTGCTCTGCCGCCATATCAACGATTACAGAGCCATCCTTCATGCTGTCCACCATTTCCTGGGTGATCAGCAAGGGAGCTTTTTTACCGGGGATCAAGGCTGTAGTAATGATAATATCCACCTCTTTGGCTTGTTCAGCAAACAAGGCCATTTCAGCTTCAATAAACTCCTTACTCATTACCTTAGCGTAGCCACCTTGACCGGTACCATCCTCTTTAAAGTCTAGTTCCAGGAACTCCGCCCCCATACTTTCTACTTGTTCTTTGACTACAGGGCGGGTATCAAAGGCGCGGACAATTGCCCCTAGACTCCTAGCAGCACCGATAGCGGCTAATCCAGCGACACCAGCACCGATTACCATTACCTTGGCAGGGGGAACTTTTCCAGCTGCTGTAATCTGTCCAGTAAAGAAACGACCAAAGTTATTAGCTGCCTCCACTACCGCGCGGTAGCCAGCAATGTTTGCCATCGAACTGAGGGCATCCATTTTTTGTGCCCTAGTGATGCGTGGCACGGAATCGACTGCTAAGACAGTGGCTTGGCGCGCTGATAGCTTGTCCAGTAACTCCTGGTTTTGGGCTGGCCAAATAAAGCTGATGAGGGTTCCACCTTCCGATAGCAAGTCAGTTTCGTGCTTGCCGATAGTGGGATGCTCTTGGGGAGGACGCACCTTGAGGACAATATCAGCGGACTCCCAGAGGGTAGCAGCATCTGGAACGATTTGACATTCGACCTGAGAGTAGGCTGCATCTGTAAAGTTGGCTGCTTCCCCTGCACCAGCTTCAATTAAAACCTCAAAGCCAAGCTTTTGTAGTACCTTAGCTGTATCTGGCGTAGCTGCTACTCTGCATTCGCCAGGATAGATTTCTTTCGGTATACCAATTTTCTTGCTGGTTGTTTGCTCTTTAACAACGTCTTTACCTGCTTCAACCTCTTTGGCAACGGCTATGGTCATGGACTCTCCTTGATTCTCTAGATTTAAACGATAACAACGGAAACTTGGCTCTCTCAGAGCATCATCCCAGTCATTTTTCACAGGTGGACATTCCTGCTGCAATCAACAACACGAGTCACTTACTCAAATTCTTTAGAGGGAAAAAAAGCTTGACACCTGTTGGAAGAATTTACTGAACAGACATGACTTGTTGCATCCTAATGTTGATTTCCCAATCCGAATCACTATTTTTAACTTGTCTTTAGGAATGCCCCTCTTAAACAGAAATCTTATTTGTAATTTCAGATACACAGAAGTATTGGATAGATAGTTGTTTTTTTTTGTGTTTTACGATACAATAATCGCTATTTAACAACTAGATAAACTATCAATAGTGCTCTGTCAAGTCTATTGTCACCAACTCCGGCTAACCCTACGGGTATAACGGGAGATTGGGAAGAGTCAGTTTCCCAGTGATAGGTGTCTACCGCGCAGAGTCAGCATATGGTACGGACGTACAAATATTCTCCTAGTTTGTAACCCCTCCAAGTCCCCTGATTTGGGACGCTCTAAGAAAGGACATCTTTATGCTGATGGCGGGAAGGAGCAAGTTACTTCCTCGTCAAGGATTATCTCCGATGCAACGAGTACCAGTTATATCCTCCCAAGGGAAAGCGTTAATGCCCACAAAGCCCTAGCCTTACAGGCTTCCCGTTTCTGTTGTTAGTGGCACTTTCTAAGAGCTTTGTCCGTCATCCTCAGTAAGCAATCCCACTGGACTCAGCTTAAATTAAGTAAAGTAACAGTAAAATTTAGTGATAAATGTCAATATCCTATTCCCAGAAGAGCAAGCCTATGTTAATCAAAAAATCGTCGATAGGACGCCTATTAGGTGCAGTGGCAGTTACTAGTTGCTTACTCACGGGTTTTGCCACTAAGAGCTCAGCCAACGGGAACTGCGGATTCACCCTCTGGAGTGGTGTTCCCAGAGAGCATATCCTCTGCTACCACCTCGACTTTGATGGTGAACCTGGTAACTGGGATCGTTACCGACTGCGAATCCCCTCCAAGAAAATGGAATTAAGGGCAGCCCAGTTTGTCATTTCTTATCCAGAGAACTATAAGGGTAAGTTTGACACAGGCAACGTTGAAGTGAAGGTTGATGGTGATACTGTGTTGCTGCAAGAGGATGGGGTAGTTTGGGACAAAGAGAGACGACAACTTCAGATTTATCTATATGAGCCGACTGAGGCTGACAAGGATGTGGAGATAATACTCTCCAATGTCAGGAATCCCAATTTTGGTGGTACTTATTATTTCAATGCTAAGTATCTTCCCCCCGGTTTTGAACCAGGTAGGGTTGAAGTACCTCGTTACATAGGTACCTGGATTTTGAGTATTAGTAGGTTTTAGAAAAAGCAGAGGAGCTGAGCCTGATAAGGCTATCCATTAGGCAAAATTAGACTACTTTTGCCTAATGGATAGTAAAGTTAGGGGTTAGGGATACAGAATCAGCCCTCTATCTCGGGCTTGCTGTATAAGTGTGGAAGCTATGCCAGAAAAAGCTTTCAATCATTTTTTTCGAGCCCAAGTGCAAGGAAATGGTATCTTTTAGTTCAAAAACCTTGCACCTTCGTTGAGATTAATTCAAAACTTGTTACTTTTTACTTGTTAGTCGTTACTTTTTACTTCCTCAAGTCTCCCATTTGACTTATTCAGCAAACCCTAGCTGATTCTTTTGTCTTAATCTTCGTAAATTCGACATTCAGCTGCATCTGGATTATCAGCACAGTATTGTTGCATGGAGGACTTCTCCTGTTTTACTGAGCGCTGATCCGCAGCTTCTGCTTGGAGTTCCTCAACAGCATCCCAAGCCGCAGCACATTCTGGAGAAGTGGCACCCTTAGCTTCACAGATAGCTCTTGCTTCTTCACGAGCCGCTTCCACTTCATCCTCAAGATAGATTCTTTTGGGTTTCTCTACAAAGTCGCTCTTTTTGAGGATGTCGCTGACTGAGATGATACCTAACAACTTGCCCTCAATTACAGGAGCTCGACGAAGACGAGTATTAGCAAACAAACGTGCCACATACTCTACACCTAACTCCGGATTGACGATAATACAAGGCTTAGTCATAATCTCATAGACTCGCATTTGCTTAGGGTCATGCCCATAAGCAGCTACCTTGTAGATAATGTCAGTTTCGGAAACAATACCGTAGGGGTCATGATCATTGCGGCGTTCAACAATCAAAGCACGTAGATTTTTCTGTTTCATCACTGCTACTGCTTCGGCAACAGTGGCTGAACCACGGATGGTGACTACATCCTTGGTCATAATATCTTTAGCTTTGATCATGACTATAACCTCCTTTGAATATGTTTTTGCTTATTGTTAGTCATTGGTCATTTGTCCTTTGTACTAATGACTAACAACACAAAATTTCCAGTAATTTAGTCCTGGAATGAGCTTAACTGAGCTCTAACTCACTCTCAATGAAATGGGCAGTAAATTTTTTTTCAAACTTAACTTTAACTGGTAAATTGGCACTGACTGGTCTACCTTCCCAGTCTTGAATAATTGCCACTACTTCTCCTTCTTGGTCTTTGATATCAAATGTTTGATTACGATGACCAGGATAATGGTAAACGCAAATCGAGTCTTTAACGCGGACGCGAGCGCCAACTTTGATCATGGTAATTATGCTCTCTAGTTAATCATCAACATTAAGTTATTTTACAGCAAGTAAGGTGGATTTTACCCACCTCACAAATAGCTCTATTGAATTTCCAAGAAAACTGTTTTAGTCAGCCTCTTGGTTAAAATCAATCTTCATACATCCGCGCTTCAAGTGCACTAGGATTATCATCACAATAAAGCTCAAAATTGCTTTTTGGCTTCTCAACAAAATCACTCTTTTTAAGGATATCACTAATGGAGACTACCCCCAGCAAATCCCCTTTGACTACCGGAGCTCTACGGATACGAGTATTGGCAAACAACCTTGCTACATACTCTACACCTAAATCAGGATTGACTACGATACAAGGCTTGGTCATAATCTCATAGACTCGCATTTTCTTAGGGTCATGTCCATAAGCAGCTACCTTGTAGACAATGTCCGTTTCAGTGACCATACCATAGGGGTCATTATTATTGCGGCGCTCTACGATTAAGGCACGTAAATTTTTCTCTTTCATCCGTGCCACTGCCTCAGCAACTGTTGCTGAGCCACTAATTGTAACCACCTCCTTCGTCATAATTTCATCAGCTCTCATCATTCCTTTTATCTCCTTTAAATATCCTTGCTAAAACTTCAGTTATCTTGTGTATAGACTGCTAACATCTGGAGAATCAAGTATCAAGGTACTTATCAACTGCACCACTGAACTCTTCGTAAGGCTTAGAACCGACCATATGTTCTACTAGCTCACCACTCTTAAAAATAAGAACAGCAGGAATGCTACGGATACTGTATTTCTTAGGGGTGTCTGGGTTGTTTTCGATATCGATTTTGACTACTTTAGCACGACCTTCATATTCCTCTGCTAGTTTGTCGATTAAAGGACTAATTGCGCGGCAAGGACCACACCAAGTTGCTGTGCAATCCACCACAACTGGTCCTTCGTAAGTCAAAAGTTCGTCAAATTCACTGTCTTGTATGTGAGCTGCTGTAGTCATGAGTATTAGTTTTAATTGAATGTGGAATTGAATTGAATTTGTTATTTGTCTTTGGCGACAGGGTAACATTTTATGCAATTTATAAAATTAAGTTAGTGTCCCTGTCGGTTTTAGTGACAGCTTAAAGTTGGTCTTCTTGATCTGTTTGAATAGTACAGTCAGAAGCCGGATAAGCGACGCAGGTTAGAACAAAACCAGCAGCGATTTGATCGTCATCTAAGAAAACTTGATCTGATTGATCCACTTTCCCTGCAATAATTTTGCCAGTACAAGTGGAACAAGAACCAGCACGGCAGGAAACTGGTAAATCAATCTCTTGTTCTTCAGCCGCCTCAACTATATATTGATTGTCAGGAACTTCAATAGTTTTATCCAATCCTTCTGCTTTGTTGACGAGTCTGACTTTGTAAGTTGCCATGAAATAATGCTCCTTAAATATCACCAGAGAAATATGAGAAATTTGCCAACCGTCTGCTAAAGTTGCTGACTGGGTTGGAAGCATCCCATTGATCTAAATTCATTATTCGTAGTGCAGGCATCTTGCCTGCTGAGCTATTCATCCTTATTGCCTAATCCTGTGATCTTTGAGAGAGCTATAATTTGGGGTCACCTTAAAACATCTCAAGCTTTTTGTTGACAAAGCTTACAACTGTATTTTTGTAACATTCCTTAACTTACACCTTTAGTGCACTATTGTCCATATAATTTGTTGGTTATAACCGATTAAACTGTAACATCCCTATATCGTAAGCATTCATACCCTTCAAAAAAAGCGATCGCTACCTGGCTCAAACTCGGGATAAATCCAACTTGAAAACAGAAATTATAGGTATCTATTTTGACAGTTCTTTAAACTGCGACTTGAAGTTGTAGCAATTTCTGCAAAGTATGAGTCACAGTAGAGACAGAGAGATTACCATCAATCGTCTTGAGACAATGGCGACTTTGGTAAAATTCAATTAAACTTATATGGGCAGTTTGTTTGGGATAAACTTCTAAGCGCTGAGCCAGTGTTACTTGAGGATAATCTTGGTTACTCAGTGCTAACATTCTCTTGAGCAAGGTATTGAGAGAAACTTCAAAATTGATTACCCAATCACAATGTTGACCCATTTCTTGTAATAGCTGCTCTAAAGACTGAGCCTGGGATAAATTTCGAGGAAATCCATGCAGTATCCAACCTTTTCTGGTATCTGATTGGCTCAAACGCTCACGAAGGAGCTCAATCAAGAGAGTGTCTGGAACTAGTTCTCCTTTCTTCATCAAACTTGCAGCTTTCAAACCCAAGAATGTTTCCTGTGCAACAGCCTGACGCAAAATATTACCAGGAGAAAGATGGGTAATTTGCCAGCACTCAGCTAGAATAGCTGCTTGGGTTTCTTTACCTGCTCCAACAGGTCCGAGAAAGATTAATCGCATTACTTATGATTTCAGAATTGATAAACTACCAGATACAGTTGTTTGATTGAAATAGTTATGGCTGCTGAAGAGTTAAACTTGTACACACTTACCGAAAGACTAGAAAAAGGTCGGAAAGCGAAAGCTGCTCGGGGTGGCTATGCAGGCTATGGTTCCCCAGCCTTCGGTCAAAAATCTCTAGATGGTGAATTAGTAGAAGACCAATTAGAACAGCAAGTGATTGAGCTAATTCGCCGTCACCATAAGTCAGGCAAATCGCTACAGCAGATAGCTGATTGGCTCAATCAACATGAACATAAAACCAAACGTGGTCATCAGTGGAAAAGGATTTCGGTTAAGCGGGTTCTTGACCGACTCTACGGCAAAACTCCTAGAATATCAGGGGTTACCAAAACTCGTACCTAAGGGATTTCCCAATAAAAAAAATATTCCATTTCACCCTCAGACAGGGGAGCTTCAGAAGAAGGGAAACCGGGGGAGTAAAACATATAGGTCGAATCTAAAAATTGGATAATTTATTTTTTGTAGTTTCCTCAGTAGAAAATAAAAGCTACCAACTTAAAGTGGGACGCTTCTTGAAGCAAGCGTTTTTACCTCTATTGACCGGAGCTAATCGTAGTTAGTCTTTTGTCCCAATTTATGCTGGTAGCCAAAACCACTTACCCATGTGTTTTGAAGCACAAATAGGCAAGCACCTTGCGATAACCTTTTTTTTGCTACAATAATTGCAATATAAAGAGTACATTGCTTCTTACTGTAACTTCTCTTTATAGTATACCTATACAGATGTCATGTAAATATTTTTCAGGGCTTTTATGCTACTGTTATGTAACATCCCTAAGATAAAAGTACTCGAGCGTCTTCTTTGTTGAGAAACACCAACCACTTTAGCCCACTGAGACGCGCTAGGGTATTAGTATAATTTTATTGCTAGACTAAGTATGCAACTAAATGAGCCGCTCATCCGTGCTCCAGCCCTAGAGGAAGCAATTGACTCTGAGCCTCTCATTGTTGCGCCCAACACCCTGTTAGTAGAAGTCATCGCTTTAATTAGTCAGGCACTAGGCAGTAGCTGCTCACTACCGAGTTTTGACTCACCGTCAGATTCAATACCTATCATTGGTGCTCGCTCTAGTTGTGTTTTGGTGATGGAAGATCACCAATTGCTGGGTATCTTTACAGAGCGTGACATTGTAAGACTCACAGCTGATGGTATGAATTTTTCAGGGGTGAAGATTGCTGAAGTCATGGTAAAGGAAGTGATTACCTTGCCTCAGTCAGCTGTTCAGGATATCTTTGCTGCCCTGTTTTTGTTTCGTCGCTATCGGATTCGTCACCTACCGATTGTAGACGATTGCAGTAAACTTGTCGGTATTGTCTCGCCCGACAGTATTCGTCAAGTTTTGCGCCCAGCAAATCTCCTCAAATTGCGGCGAGTATCAGAGGTAATGAGCCACCAAGTAGTTCATGCTCCCTTGACAGCTTCGGTGTTAAGTCTAGCTCAGCTGATGACTAAAAAGCGAGTTAGTTGTGTAGTTATCACTGAAGAGGATGAAGAAAAACGCTTGTTACCAGTAGGGATTGTTACTGAGCGGGATATTGTACAATTTCAGTCTTTGCAGCTGAATCTTGCTAAAACCCAGGCTCAGGTAGTCATGAGTACGCCCCTATTTCTGCTGAGTCCTCAGGATTCTTTATGGACTGCTCATCAGGAAATGCAGCAGCGGCGTGTCCGGCGCTTGGTAGTGTCTTGGAATTGGGGACAAAGGCTAGGTATTGTAACTCAGACTAGCCTGCTGCGAGTATTTGATCCAATGGAGATGTATGGAATAGTAGAAACTCTACAGCAGACAATTCAACAACTAGAAGCGGAACGCTCACAAAACAGTAATGCTCAGTTAGAGCAACAGAATAGTGCCAGGGTAGTCAAGTTGCAAGAACAGCTAGAAGCTAAATGCTTAGATGCTCCACCACAGATTAAGGCTATTAGTAGTACTCACAACCAACTGACTGATACTACAGCTCAACAGCTTCAAACTCTTTTATCGACAATCCAAATTGCTCTGGAGAGCCTTCTTCAAGAACCCAACCTATCCCCAGAATTGCAGCAGAGTAGGTTGAATGCAGCTTTAGCTGAGGTTGAACAGATGCGTAACCTAGTCGAAGGCAGAAGGCAGGAGGCAGGAGGCAGGAGGGAAACAAGTTTGTAGGGTAAGCTTTTTAAGCTTTTTTCACGCTTTGGGTTATTTCCGCCGCGCTACACTAGTAAGGATTCACACAGATGTGCTAAATTAATAAAGTTGTAAAAAGCTTGGCTCAGTAGCTCAGTGGTTAGAGCAGGGGACTCATAAGCCCAAGGTCGCAAGTTCAAATCTCGCCTGAGCCATAGTCTAGTCAATGCAATATTAAAAAATACCCTTTTCATCTCCCACTGTTGTGGTAAATGAAAGGGCTTTTTAATCTAGAAGGACGTTTAGATAAGGGAACGTTCAACTTGAGTAGCTCCCTGAAAGATTAATTTGCGATCGCAAAAAATCTCTTTATTTACTCATTTTAGGAGAAAACTATGGTTGTAGCTGACCAGTCAATAAAGACGTAGTTACAGTGTACTACATTAAGAAATATCGAATTTGGCTTAGAAGTCCCATTAAGCAACAACAGAAGCTTGGGGTCGAGCAAAAATCATTCTTCCAGCAGAAGTTTGCAAAGCAGAGGTAACAATTACTTCCATTTCTCCACCGATGTAGTCAATTCCATCCTCCACAACTACCATGGTGCCATCATCTAGATAACCAACTCCCTGAGAGGGTTCTTTGCCCTGCTTAAGAATTTTCAGTTCAAGGCTATCACCCGCTAGATAAATTGGGCGTACGGCCTTAGCAAGATCATTAATATTGAGTACCGGCACTTTTTGTAAATTGGCGACTTTATTTAAGTTGTAGTCGTTGGTGATCAGAGTACCGTTGATTTCTTGGGCAAAACGTACTAATTTGGCATCTACTGTGGCAATATCTTCGTAATCAGCAGGGTGAATTACTAAACGCTCTGGGTAAGCTTCTTGCATCCGGTTGAGAATATCTAACCCTCGCCTTCCCCGGATGCGCTTTTGATCATTGGCTGCATCAGCCAGCAACTGCAACTCTTGCAAGACAAACTGGGATACTAGAATTTGCCCTTCGACAAAACCAGTATTGAGAAGTTCTTCAATGCGGCCATCAATGATAGAGCTGGTATCTAAAATTTTACTTGAGGCTTGCTTAAGAGTACCTTCAGCTACCAACATTGTTTCCACACTGTTAGGATTAATCAACCGCAAAAAGGTTCTACCGTGGGTATCTGCCAGACTAACCCCTAGAAAAGCAAACATAACACTGCCCAAAATTGCTGTCAAAGGCTTAATAAAGGCAAATTCTCCAGGAATCGGCAGTAAGAAAATCGGTGCCAGCATTAAGTTAGCCAAAAGCAATCCTATTACCAAGCCCACTGCTCTAGTCAAAATTACCTCAATTGGTGTTTTGCGGACTTGAGCTTCTATACGACGATAGGTAGTCTGCGCAGTTAAACCTATAGCCAAACCAACGATGGCGGCAAAACTAGCAGTGATCCAGCGCACAGCCTCCAAATTGGTGATTTGTACCTGTACATCCAGGGGCAGCAATTCAATGCTGCTAAACCCGATTCCTGCTGCTGCTATGATGAAGATGACAATAATGATGAAGTCCAGCATTGTTATAATCCCAGTGATTGGTGTAATAGTTGCTTAAGGAATTAATAGATCAAGAATTATATCCGGCAATGAGTTCATTATATCTTTTAGATAATTTTATTTGCTTGTATCGATCAGCCCAGATAAATTATTGAATTGGGAGTTGGTAATTAATAATTTGAATGATCATTGACTCATTTAATTCATAATTTTTAATCAAAAATCTCTAAATAACATAAGAATTTCTCTGTGAAAGTAAAAATAAAGTGTTAAGTTTATTAAAGAACTCAGAAAAAGTTACTAATTTTATAACTCCTAGTTCTGCTTATGTTCATATCCCCTTCTGCCGACGCCGATGCTACTACTGCGATTTCCCCGTTTCAGTTGTAGGAGATCAAGCAACCGGCAGTAACTCCGGCATGATTAAGCAATATGTCGAGGTGTTATGTCAAGAAATTGAAACTACACCACTATTCGGGCGTTCTTTAGAAACTATTTTTTTTGGTGGTGGAACGCCATCTCTACTAGCTGTCAAACAATTAGAACACATCCTAGAGCAACTTGACCAACACTTTGGTATTGCTGCCGATGCAGAAATCTCTATGGAAATGGATCCAGGAACCTTCAGCCAGGAACAGTTAAAGGGATACCGGGATGCTGGGGTGAACCGAGTTAGTTTGGGGGTTCAGGCATTTCAGGATGAACTGCTCAGAGTTTGTGGGCGATCGCATAACCTTAATGATATATTCGCAGCAGTTGACCTGTTACGCCAAGTAGAGTTTCCCGACTTTAGCCTCGATCTTATTTCTGGCTTGCCTCATCAAACCTTAGAGCAATGGCAGGCATCCCTAGAAGCTGCTATCAAGATAGCTCCCACTCACATTTCTAGCTATGACTTGATCATTGAATCAGTGACTGCTTTTGGACGCCAGTATAATCCAGGGGTCAAACCCTTACCAACGGATGAGACTACCGCTCAAATGTACCGTATTGCGCAGCAAGTTCTTAACAGTGCTGGTTATGAACATTATGAAATTTCCAACTATGCCTTACCTGGTCATCAATGCCGTCATAATCGAGTTTATTGGGAAAACCGCCCCTTTTACGGTTTTGGTATGGGGGCAGCTAGCTATCTCCAAGGGTGTAGGTTTACTAGACCTCGCACTAGGAAAGAGTACTATATTTGGGTCAAAAACCTGATTGAGGCAAACGGTGTCTTAAATTGCCCACAGACCCCTACAGAGGATATTTTGTTAGAAACTTTGATGCTAGGACTGCGATTAGCAGAAGGTCTGAATTTGTCTACTTTGACTCAGCAGTTTGGAGAAGCAACCCTAGAAAAAATTTGGAGTAGTTTGCAGCCTCATTACCGTAATGGCTGGGTAGAGGTTGTGGGAAAAGATGGAGAAGTACTGGAGCTGCAAGAGGCTTCAAGACTACCTGTAACTGGTAAAGTAAGGCTCAGTGATCCAGAAGGGTTCTTGTTTTCCAATACAGTGCTTGCTGATTTGTTTGCAGGGTAGGACTTCTTCTCAATAACCAATCCCTAAGGACAAACTATCACATTCGTGAAAGCATTAATATCGGGCACAAAGTTGACGGGGACATTGTTGTTAGCAGTCTGTAAGTTGTCTCGATTTGCGATCGCAAAAGTGCCATTATTTCTTTGTACCTGGAAATCCCGATCACTTTCATTACCATTTAGGGCTAGGCAAAAGTCCCGATCGCTGTTCATAATGCCATTAAATCCCAAGCCTTGGTTATTTTGCAAAATGTTGAATTCAACATCAGCTAACACCAGGTTGGCATCAGCTTGGATGAAGATGCCGTCCAAAGTACTGTTAGTAACTGTATTGTCATTAAGGCTGAGTTGCTGCTCGCTCATGCCGTTGGCTTGAATGAAAATTCCTTGACTACCACTGTTCCTTACCGTATTACTACTGACAGTGAAATTCTGCTGAGCATTGTTATTACCCTGAACAAAAATTACTTGGTCTGTACTATCACTCACTGTATTGTTACTGACGGTGAAATTCTGTTGTGCATTGTCATTACCCTGGATAAAAA
>JAAHGL010000121.1 GCA_010692635.1 Symploca sp. SIO2C1
TCATACATGATTTCATAAGACATTTCCCGACAAAAAAGACTGGCAGGATAAATCCTGCTAACTAGACGTTTTCTCGTTTTCATCCCCCGCTTAAAAGACGGGGGCTTTCAACTTCGAGCCTTGTAAGGGATTGAAGCCAGATTTAGGTTCGGAGAGTCCCAAGGCTAGCACTGAAGTGTTATCGGTTCCTGGTGGTAAGCGATCGCTAATTCTGGTTAAATTCGCTGAGATGATGGTGGAGATATTATAGTTCTCAATCAGGTAGCTTTCCCCATCAAACACCGCACTCATGGGAATATAACGGGTAACATGGTCTAGGGAAAAGACAAGGTTTTGTATCTGGTTATCTTGGAGTTCCCGTTGTAGAGATTCGGGAATTAGCCAATCATATAGTAGTTCACCAGTTGCCTGGAGTTCGGTAAGGTCAGAGTTGGGATTTTGCAGGAGTTGGCGGAACTTAACGACGGTTTGGCTTAATTCCTTGAGTCCGACCTGGGGAACTTCTATACTCTTAGTAATACCACCTTCTGCTGCCCATAAAATCCAGAGTTTGTCTGCTAGGACTAAGGGATAAATTAGCACAGTTCCAGGCTGAGCAGAGACAATGGCTTCCGCATTACCTCCGAGGTGGCTAGGATCCAGGAAAGCTTGATCTTTTTCGAGGCGAGTGCGAATAATTTGTTGTAGCGATCGCACAGCAAAAATCCTCCACCAGCAGTTGAGTAAATTCTTCGCTCTATCCTTATTATCTGTGGGTAAAGCAGAAATTACGCAAACGCTAACGTACTATATTGGATAGACACTAACGTGATTGCATCTAGACTGACTTACGCTTTTTCCGTTTTACTTCCCAATTTGAGATAATAGATGAGACAGAAGACTTTAGCTTACTACCATGTCCATCTGCATTACCTCGATTAGCCAGAGTTGTTTTAGAAGGTTGACTTCCGAATCTTGGAGATGCAGCAGTCCCTTGATTGGTTAAACGTAGGGATAAATGAGAAAATTGATTAGATTGCTCAGACATGAAAAGCTATAACGTCTTGAATAGATGCCTCTAAGTGTTCTTGGATGACAAGTTCTTCCCGATCAAGGATGGCGCGTTTCGCAGCATCTTGAGCAACTCGAACAATCTGTGCAGCTGAAAATTTATCCAGTTTTTGCACAATTGCTCTCCAATTGATTGTACCAACCTCAACAGAAGAAAGGTTCTGTTTTAATATAGCTTCGATTTCTACTGCTGTAGGCTTCGGCACCTCGATTACATCATCAAATCGTCGCCATACGGCTTCATCCAAAAATTTAGTCAGGTTTGTGGCAGCAACAAGTAATCCATTTGAAGCTTCGTATTCATCAAGTAGTTGTAAAAAAGTATTAACAACCCGCTTAATTTCTCCTACTTCCTGAATATCTTCCCGTGATTTAGCGATCGCATCACATTCATCGATAAATAATAAACAAGGAGTTTGAGATGCTGTTTCAAATACTTCACGCAAATTTGTTGCAGTTTCTCCCAAAAAGGAAGAAACCATGGCATCAAAGCGCACTTTCACCAAAGTAAGTCCTGTATTCCAAGCTAGACGCTCAGCTCCCATGGTTTTGCCACAGCCGGGGGTACCGTAGAGTAATATTTTTTGGCGGTAGCGTAAACCGTGATGAGCCAGTCGATCCCGAGCCACATATTCTCTTTCAATACGGCGAAAACGATCTTCGACAATATCTGAAAGAATCATATGATGTCGTAAACGCTCTCTCGGAATTGTAACGATGAAAGGATGGTTGAAACGTTGCTTACTCGACAGCAGAGTTAGGGAGTGAGCATCAGGTGTCTTAGAAAGAGTACGACTAGAAGGTATGGAAGAAATCCCATTACGAGAGATATCAGGTGAAACTGGGGACTTCTGAGGAGGAATCTGACGGGATTGATGATTGCTTCTCTGGGTAATATTTTCGAGTTGTTCAGCGAGGATAGTATGCCCTTTTTTGCGTTCTTCCTCAACTACTATAGATAGCATACTTTGGATCGCCGTTTGATTCTCACTGGCGATCGCTCTAAATAGCCGTTTGAGCAACTCTCCTTTCATTTTGCTGATTGACCATTATATAGTACTATAGTACTATATTTTGTGCTACTAGGCATGGTTACTTGCAAATACGCAATTTCTTGCTATCTTACATTGCCACAAGAATTTTGTGCTCTAGTCAATGGGGATAAAACTAATGTTCCTTCTCTATCAACTGACCAATATGCTTAAGAACAGCAAGAACTTGATAGAGCTCATTGTCTCTTTCAATAGATAGGGCGTATGAACGGTTATACAGGGGAGTAGCGGTTCGTTGTAGTTTAACAAACACAAATTCTCGACCATTAACCAGAAAACCAAAGATTGGCTTATCAGTTTGGGTATGAGTCAGCATATAGGCTAGAGCTTGAGGAAGGGCTTCCATCACATCGAATTTAGTACTTTTGGATTCGATAACCAGTATCCAGAGCCTATTGTGTAAGACTAAGACATCTATCTTCCCTCTAATAATTAATCCTTCATCTTCAGCCGCAATTTCAATAGAAGTTTCAGTTTTAATAGAAAAAGGTGCTTGATAAAATCCAGCCAAATCTAGTAAAGGAGACAGAATAACCATTTTGACCGACTCCTCGAGGAGAGGACGGCGATTAACCAGGTTAAAATAGTTGCTTTTTACTCGATCTAAAGCATATTTTTCTTCGTTTGTTAGGGATGGTAACTTTTCTATCCATTCAGTAAAAAAGCCAGGATTCTTTGCTAGTTTAAGTCCGAAGTGTTCTTGGAGTTCTTCTAGACTGATATCTTTAGCTTGAGCAGTTTCCACCATAATAGCTATATTCCCTATTCCCAATTCCCAATTCCCAATTCTCAATTCCCAATTCTCAATTCTCAATTCTCAACTAAACTTTCTAGTTCATCTACTACGCGCCCTAACTCTTCCACTAGTGGTGTTGACTCAGTAGAACGGAAAGCTTCTAGTACAGAACGGTAATACCAAAGAGTTCCATCTTTGCCACCATGGAAGTATTCCCACAAACTATCCCCCAATCGACGATAGTCATACAGTATTGATCTAGCATTATGTAGCTTGTCGGAGGCGGAAACTAATCTTACCGAAGTTGAGGCTGTAGGGATGTGAGCAATATACGCCTCTTTGCGCTGACGCCAAGGAGGCTTGGGTATGGTATCTGCATCTGTACAGCCATCAACAATATCAGTTACAGTATCTCCAAAACGACGGCGAATTTCCTCGCGGGTGGGAGCACCACCTTGGTCTTCAATGGCATCATGGAGGAGTGCTGCGATCGCTTCATCTTCATTTGCTCCGTATTCTAGAGCAATGCTGGCAACACCTAACAGGTGAGCAAGATAGGGAACACCGCTCCCTTTACGAATTTGCTTGGCATGTAGTTGAGTCGCAAAAGTCAAAGCGTCTGTAAAGCGTTCTGAGAGCATCATTAATTGCTATTTTTTTCTTAATTCTTAATTCTTAATTCTTAATTCTTAATTCCCCTGCTCCGGAGCTCCCAATCTCTTGCCACTTGGTCTACGCTATAAAAACGCTGCCAAAACAAGTCTACTAGTTTGCGGGGCAGAAGTTTGGTCATCAAAAACAGCATCGTTTTACCACCAGTTGCAGCAATGTAGCGGGGACGGGGGTTATTTTCAGTAAGTGCTTTCTCAATTACCACTGCTACCTGTTGAGCACTCCAAGTCAGAGCAGCAGTACGCTGTTCCATTTCTTTAATTGCCCCGATTGCCGCACGATAGGGGGTTTCTTCTGGTTTTGGTACAGTCTTTGCCACCTGCTCACTAGCAACCTGAAAAAATTCGGTCTTTACCGGTCCTGGTTCAATTACACTGACTTTAATATTAAACCCTTCTAACTCCATACGTAAGACATCACTAAGGGCTTCTAAAGCGAATTTAGAAGCGCTATACATCCCCCCAGAAGGAAAGGCGAGACGTCCCCCTAGGGAACTAACATTGATAATTCGTCCTCCTCCTTGATGACGCATGGTAGGGATTAAGGCTTGAGTTAGGGTTAATGGCCCATGAAAATTGACAGCGAACTGCTGTTTTGCGTATTCTGGCGGAATCAGTTCTGCTGGTCCCATTTGTCCGTAGCCTGCATTATTGACAAGGGCATCAACTCGACCAAAACTCTCCAGAGCTAATTGTGCTAAGGCTTTTACCTGTTCTAATTGAGCCATATCTGTGGGAATCACCAAGACATCAGCACCAGCTTTACGGCAATGAGTTGCCACCGTCTCTAGTTTTTCCCGGTTACGAGCAGCAAGCACCAAACGAATATTCAAAAATTCAGTAGCTAACCGTTGCGCCAAGGCAGCACCAATTCCGGCAGAAGCACCAGTGATTAAAATTACTTGTTCAGATAAAGAGGAAGACTGAGTCATGTTTGAATAGACTTCTTGCAGAAGTTGGAAAAAGGGAAAGTTAAAAGGCAAGGAGCAACGGTGAGTATCTTAGAAGAGAAGTGTTACTTCTACCAAATCCTGTTCCCTGTTCCCTGTTCCCCTGTTTCTTGAAAGATTAGCCATTAGCCATTAACCATTAGCCATTAACCATTAGCCATTAGCCATTAACCATTAGCCATTAGCCATTAGCCATTAGCCATTAGCCATTAGCCATTAGCCATTAACCATTAGCCATTAGCCATTAGCTAAAAGAAACCTACACAGTAGCCTAGACGTCTAAGCAAAGGTATCCTTAAGAGTTGCGACCAATATGTTGTGAGGATCAGTCTTATGCCCAAGTGGGTATTCTTTCCTTCTGTATATCGATTGGGACAACTGAGCCTGGATAGTTTTATTGCCTGGTTTGCTTGCAACCTTGCCTTTCTGATTCGCTTTGAAGGAAGTATTCCCACCAATTACCAAACTCTAGCTTGGATGTTGCCACTGCTAGCAATTCCTGGACGTCTAATTATCCATACTGTTTTTGGTGTATATAAACAAGTATGGCGACTGTTTGGCATCAAAGATGTCATCACCCTCTTCAATGCAGTCACCTTCTATTCTTTTCTAGTTCTAGTCGCTACCCGCCTGATTATTCCACGGTTTGCGTCCTTTGAGGGTGTTCCCCTAGGTGTTGCTGTCATAGACTGGAGCTTTGCAGTGATGGCAATGACTGCTCTACGCTACACTCGCCGCTGGTTATTCGATCGCCCACCAAGAAATAACTTTTTTCGAGCTATCCTACCAAAAAGACTACCATCCCAAGAGCAACAGCGAGTGTTGCTGGTAGGAGCAGGAAGAACAGGTTCCCGAATTGTTCAGGAAGTGCGGCAAAATCCCCAACTGAATCTGGAAATTGTCGGCTTTGTAGATGATGATCGAAGCAAGATTGGGCGTAAAGTAGAAGGAGTGTCAGTTCTTGGGTATTCTGATCAAATGGTGGAGATTGCCCTCAACCTTGAGGCTGATGAAGTACTAATTTGTATGCCCTCTGCTAAGGCAGCAAAAATCCGCAAATTAGTTAATCTCTCCCGTGGTACCTCTGTTAAACTCAAAGTTCTACCAGGACAAGCAGAAATTTTACGCGATCGCTCCTTAACTCGCCAAGCTCGGGAAATCCAAATTCAGGATATCTTGGGACGTCCAGAAGTGCGCCTAGACTTGTGTACCGAATATAATACCCAATTTCCCGCCGCGCGATCGCAAATTCAAGGTAGCACAGTCTTAGTCACTGGAGCTGGAGGTAGCATCGGTTCAGAAATCTGCCGCCAGCTAGCACGCCTCAAACCCCAACAGCTTCTTCTCCTGGGAAGGGGGGAAAACAGTATCTTTTTGATTGAGCAAGAATTGCGCCGAGATTTCCCCCACCTCAATGCTACTCCCATCATTGCTGACATCCGATATCAAACTCGCATTGAGCAAATCCTCAAAATCTGGCAGCCTCAAATTATTTTCCACGCTGCGGCTCACAAGCACGTTCCTTTAATGCAGCACAACCCCACTGAAGCTCTGGAAAACAATAGTTTGGCTTCTGCTCATCTGGTACAGCTAGCAGAGAAGCATAAGGTAGAAACCTTTGTGCTCATCTCTACAGATAAAGCTGTTGATCCCTGCAACTTTATGGGATTAAGCAAACGCTTGGCAGAACTAATGGTTAAAGCTTATGGCGCTACTAGCCAAACTCGCTGTTTGGTAGTCAGGTTTGGCAATGTTCTCGGTAGTCGCGGTAGCGTTGTTCCCATCTTTCAAAAGCAAATTGCTAGAGGGGGTCCAGTTACCGTCACAGATCCGGCAATGACACGCTATTTTATGACTACTCCTGAAGCTTCTCAACTGGTAATTGAGAGTCTAGCGGTGGGTAAATCTGGCCAAACCTTAATCCTAGATATGGGAGAACCAGTAAAAATTTTGGATCTAGCTCAACAAATGATCCACTTAGCAGGTTTTACCCCAGAAATTGATATTCCGATCCAGATTGCTGGCTTGCGTCCAGGAGAAAAACTCCACGAGTCTTTGGTAGGCTCTAAAGAAAAGGTTGTGACTACGGAGCATCCCAAAATCATGATGGTTTCTAGCCAACCCCCATCCGCCGAAGTACGGAACAAGGTGATTACCACTCTTTCAGCAGCTACAGCAGCTAGTCTCCCTACTGAGGAACTCTGGTTCACAGCTCACCATTGTTTAGCTCTCCTAGAATCCTCTCTTGCTTTCAAAAAACAAGGGAGCAGGGAGCCAGGAGCTGGGGGAGTGTGGGGAAATGGGGAGATGGGGAAATGGGGAGCTAGGGAAGCTGGGGGAGAAATTCCCAATTAGGGCTTGCTGAATAAGTCGATGGATTCGGGTTTTGAAGTAATAAGTAATGAGTAATGAGTAATGAGTAATGAGTAATGAGTGAATGACCCCTCGATTAGCTCCCAGATTTTTTCCATTGTGCAAGCTTTTTGAGCCAAAAGGTATAATTTTGAGTTTAGACTAACTCAAAAAATACGCCATATATAGCGTAATTTATCAATTTATAACCACCATATATGGTGTAAAAATGGGATTTAGTCTAAACTCCAGTATAATTTCCTTGCACTTATTTATCCCAAAAATCCTTGAAACAAAATTCTGGCATAGCTTCCACACTTATTCAGCAAACCCCAATTAGCAATTAGCAACTAGCAATTAGCAACTAGCAATTAGCAATTCTCAATTCCCAATGAGAACATTGATAAATTTGATTTCAACAAGTCTAGATAATCTTAGTCAACTATTATTTGCTAATGGCTGGTTCTTTTTCGTTCCCTACCTGTTGCTATATCTATATTTTAAGTCTGCTAACTTAGCAACATCCACATTACATAATATTTTTATTATCTTACACATATTCAATTTAATTTTATTCTTTCTTTATTTATACAAAAACAAAAATTACAAGCAAATTAAATTAACAGAAATTTTATTCTGGCTATTGCTAGCTATTATATTTCTGCAACCAAGAGCTTATCTTGAGTTCCCGTCTGATCCTTGGGAACATTTCCGTAGAATTTTTTCTTGGTCAGCTTATTCCTTGGTTGGAGATAATCCCGATAGTAACAAATTTACTTATTTTTGGGGCTGGACGTTGATGTCTCATGTTCAGCCATTATACAGAAGAATTGCTCTTGATTTCTACAGTGCTTTTTGGCAATTTTTGCTTGCCTATCAGTTTTATTTATTAGCTATTCGTTTGGGGTTTGACCAATATTGGGCAAAAATCCAAGTAGTCGCCACTATATTTTTATTTGGCACTAACTTGTTTAGTTTCTACAGATACTATGCTCTTGCTTCAACTCCGTTAGCCTACATTGCTTATCTCCGGTCAATTATTGTCTTAATCAATGCTAAAAACGGTCGAGTAAAGCAACTTTATTTACTTATACCTCTAGCATTGATCATGTATTACAACCACATTCAAGAGTTGTTGTTATTGATCGTATCTGGTATTGCTTTACTTGTGGATTCTCTCACTAATCAGAAGAAGCAGATAAAAACAATTATATATATCTCAGTAATTACTATTATCATTGCTTTTTTACTGGGAGCATATGTTATGAGTAATCCTCAAGTTATGCCGACTATATCCAGACCTCGTCTAAGTCTTCCCTATGTCTCCCAATGGGCAACTTTTAGTATTTGGGATCCAAAACTATCCTATTTTGAAACTATTGCTATTCCTGGTCTAATAAGCTTGGTACTAGCAGTAATTTTTATCTCAAAGCATAAAACTATAGCTATCTTGACGCTAACCCCATCTTTATTAATGCTTTTTCCTCCTTTTGTCCTGGGTTTTATCATAGCGTCAGGTCAAATGGGTAATGACATTACCTACCGACCCTTGTATGCATTTCCTTTTAGTTTTATGTTAGTCTTGGGGTTGAGAGAAATTCTGACCTTATTAATTAGCAAGCTTAAGTTATCTATCCCAGGTATTAAGTTAATCTTGTCAGTTGTTATTATAGTATCAATTATCTCTATACCTCCTACTGCACCCTATCGCGGTAGATTTTGGTTTCAGCTTTACACACCACCGGCAGAATTATCTTTAAAAAACATTGATACCACAGCAGAATGGTTTTTGGAAAATCGGCAGCTAGATACAAAATGTTTATTGATGACTGATGGGGCTACTAATTTTACTTTAAAGACTCATTTAGCTTTGAATGTTGTCAACCGACTAGCTGTCTACAATCCTAGCAATAGTCTAACTGACAAAAACACCTTAAAAAACTACCTTAAAGACAATAACCTATGTAGTTTATTGGTAGCCATACCAGATAAAATCAACTCCCCTCCTGTCTCAATGGTAGGACAGCTATCAGGACATTGGTATGCTAATTTAGTTCACGACAATCTAGCAGTTAGCCAGGAATTTGTTAATGTCGCAGATTCTTTACTAACAATGGGTTGGACTAAAACCTTTGTTCCTCCTTGTTACTGGCTGTATGAGAAAGAGAGCTGGGGGAGCTGAGGGAGCTGGGGAAATAGGGGAGATAATGGAAAAATTCCCAATTAGCAATTAACCATTAGCAATTAGCAATTAGCAATTAGCAATTAACCATTAGTTGGACATAATATGCTGCTATGACCACTACCACAACACCATTTGACTCTCAACGCCTGCTCAAACAACCGGAAATGTTCCAAAGGTTTGATATTAGCGATCGCGGTATTCCCCTTAAAGATAGCAGACTACCTGCCTCAGCAGATCTTCTGGTAGTGGAACGAGGTGGGGAACGCCGAGGCTTTTTGCGTCAGGAGATAGCTTACCACCACGTAGCTCAAGGTGAACTTGCAGGAGAACCTTATATCATTTCCTTTTGTGGTGTCTGTAATAGTGGAGTTGGCATTACCCCTGTTGTGGAGGGAAAATTTTATCGGTTCAGTGCAGGTGGACTATATAACGGTGTTGTGATTCTGACTGATGAAGAGACGGGTACTTATTGGAATCATATGACAGGAGAGGCTGTCTATGGACCGATGACGGGAACTCAGCTGGATACCTGGGGTATTGAGATGACAACCGTTCAGGCTGCCATGCAAGCAGAACCAAATCTCATAATATTGCGATCGCACCAGCATCGTCTAGAAGTCTGGATGATGAAACGACTTCAATGGCTTTTTGGTAAGTTCAACTTTTTGCCTCCCTTTTTTGTCAAGACAATGGCAGAAGTCGATCCACGCTTACCAGAAATGACGATGGGACTTGGGGTTGTCGTTGGGAAGGAAGCTCGATTCTATCCCATGAGTGTAATTGGTGATGGAATTACTGACAATTGGCAAGGGCAGTTACTTAATATTCGGATTGGTGAAATTGATAGGGTTCCTTCTGCTGTTTGGGGAGATGGTACTCGTCCACTGCAACTTTTCCTACGTTGGTATGGTTTTGTTTTAACTTATCCTAACTGTAGCCTGTATCAGTGATTTTGATAATAACCTTAAATAACGTCGAGCGAGAGTTAGCCAGTCGTTTTAACGGCTGGCAGTGGAGCGAGAACACGATTTATCCTGGCGCTTGCAGCTAATCTAGGGCTTGCTGCAAGAGTCTGAAAGCGCTGTCTGGTATAGCTTTCAAGCTTTTATTTTCCTTGAAAAGTGCAAGAAAATTGAGCTCATCAATGCAAAACCTTGCATCTTCTTAACCCATAATCCCCTTTAAAGACTATTCTAAACTCCTAAACTCCTATTCTCCTGACTCCTGACTCCTGACTCCTGACTCCTGACTCCTGACTCCTGACTACTTATTCAGCAAACCCTAATCTAAGCTAGTGCAGTGCGGCAGAAGTAACTGACCAGTTTGAGAGTGATAGAATCCTTACTCTATAAGCATTCTGAATTCTGAATTCTTAATTCTTAATTCCGCGCAGCGGCACTAGGTACCTCTACCCAGTTACCCGTTTCATGGGATTGATGAGTTAAATCCATCAACAGCTGAGAGTATACCCCTTCCTTCAGGGAAGGTATGATCTCCTTACCACTATCGATACTTCGTACCCATTGGTCAACTACCCGAATAAATGGTGCTAAACGCCCATCAGGGTAAGTTTGAGGGAATGCCAACCGCTTGGGAATTTCTACTTCTGTGAGAGTTTCTCCTGCTTGTGCTGCCAAAAGCTGAAAACCATGCACATAATCCTTCTGATTACTACTACCTAAAATTAAAGTACCGCGATCGCCATAGACTTCGACAAAATGTCCTCGTCCCTGATAAGTCACAGAACTAATACTTAGTTGGCAGGGAGTGCCATCTGCTAATTCTAGCAATAGTAAACAGGTATCATCGGCATCTACTGGTTTTAATTTACCACCAGAGGTGGGGTCTGGTCTTTCGGGAATTGCCGTACTCAGTAAGGCACACAACCGCCGTATCGGACCAAATAGCCAACTGATGTAATCAAAAGCATGAGAGCCTACTGCACCCAAAGCTCCTCCACCTTTGTCTTTTTGAGCATACCAGTTCCAGGTTCGTTGAGGGTCTGCACGACTTGATACCAACCAATCAATTTTAATCAGACGCTTCTGTCCCACATAACCATCTTCCAGATATTCTGCCAACCTTTGCCATGCTGGTACAAAGCGAAATTCAAAATCTGGCATGGCAACAACTCCTTTAGTTGTTGCTAGCTGGTAAAGCTCCTGTACCTCTGCTGCTTGAAGAGTCATTGGTTTTTCTAGCAACAGATGTTTCCCGGCTTCCAAGCTAGCTTTTGCCATTTCATAATGCAGAAACGGTGGTGTAGAAATGCTCACTGCTGCTACTTCTGGAAGAGCCAAAACCTCTTCGAGGCGATCGCAAGCATGGGGTATGTTATGGGTAGCAGCGATCGCTTTTGCTTGCTCAATGTCTCGGTGATAGACAGCAACTAGTTGAGTTCGGGAGTGAGCCTGAAAGCCAGGAATGTGAATTTTCTGCCCGAACCCAGTACCGACAACTGCTACACCAATTGGCTGCTGTTCCTGGGAAGTATTGGAAAAAGAGGACATGAATGTACCAAGAAAATGGGTCTAAAGCCCCGTCCTAGAAGGAGGGCTTTTATATTAAGATAAGGTTAAGCTCTTAAGCTTCGGCAAACAAATTTCAGCTAGAGATAACGCCTCCCTCTAACAACGGATCTAATTTCTCCTGAAATTCTAAAGCGTAAATATCATCACAACCTCCAATATGTTGGTCGTTGATAAAAATCTGCGGTAGAGATGTGGCTCCATTTGCCCGTTGAGCCATAATTGCCCGTGCCTCATCATCGCCATCAATGCAGTATTCGGTATATTGCACTCCTTTTTTATCTAGCAATGCTTTAGCACGGATACAGAAGGGACACCAGCTCCAAATGTAGATTTCAACTTTCGATTCCATAGTATTGCTTCAATTGTTGAGTAACATTTCCTAAAGTACTATGTTTCTTGCAGCTACACCCTATAATCCCATTCTCTAAAACCTCTATTTCTCAGAATTAGTCCGCAAAATTTGCTAAGGGACTCTAAAGTGATCAAACTCACTAAAATATTGTGGTAAAGATCACATGAATTTCTGTTCAAAGTCGAGACATTAGGGAGTCTAAACTGCTAACCTTTAACAGATAGGCAAAGCGATGGTAATGTTCCTCCATTTTGCTATGTCAATCTAGAATAAGGAGGACTAAGCTCACAGGTGCAGCTCCCAAGCCTATGCTAGCTCAGCTAACCGGTATCCTTAAAAACGCTTCGAGCAGCTGGTGAAAAATACTCTAGTTGTAAAATCTTGTTTGTGATCAATAGTGGTAAGTGATCTTTTCCCGGTAGGTTCAACTTTCGACCACAAGTAGATGGCAACTTTCAACAAAAAAGCGCTTGTCCACACTCTAAAAACTCAAGGCAACTTAGACTAGGCTTGAGAACTCGCTTTAATCAAAGAACTTAACGCTCCTGCACTCACCGAATGAACCTCGTAAAATCTTAACTAATGGAATGCCAGAATCAAACCAAGAAAACAATGTCTAGTACGCAAGACCTATTTACGATTCAGTTTTGGGGCGTTAGAGGAAGTATCGCCTGTCCAGGTCCGGAGACTGTCCGGTATGGAGGCAATACTCCCTGTATAGAGATGCGAGTTGATGGAAAGCGTCTGATTTTTGATGGTGGCACTGGTTTGCGAGTTTTGGGACAGTCGCTGCTATCCCAGATGCCGATGGAAGTTTATATGTTTTTTACTCATTCCCACTGGGATCATATTCAAGGGTTTCCTTTCTTTGTTCCTGCTTTTATTAAAGGAAATTGCTTCAATATTTACGGTGCGATCGCCCCCAACGGTGCGACAATTAAGCAGCGCCTCACAGATCAGATGCTTCACCCCAATTTCCCAGTTCCCATACGAGCTATGCAAGCTGATTTGCATTTTCGTGATCTCGAAATTAGGGACAAGGTGGAGATTGGAGAAATTAAGGTAGAAAATTTGCCGTTGAACCACCCGGGTGAAGCTGTAGGTTATCGAGTTACCTGGGGTGGTTGTTGTGTGGCTTACATCAGTGACACAGAACATTTTCCTAATGGCTTAGATGACAATGTTATCCAACTCGCTCGTGATGCTGATGTCATGATTTACGATGCCACCTACACTGATGAAGAATACTATTCTCAAGTATCTAGCAAGGTGGGTTGGGGCCATTCAACTTGGCAAGAAGCGGTTAAGGTTGCCAAAGCTGCAAATGTGAAACAGCTGGTGATTTTCCATCATGATCCTCTACACAACGATGATTTCCTCGATCATGTTTGGGAACAAGCTACTCAGGAGTTTCCTCAAACGATTATGGCTCGCGAAGGTTTGTCCATCGACTTGTTTCAACTTCATGAGCAAAAAAAAAACTGGGTAGCTGCTCAAGAAGAGATAGCAAAGGTTTAAGGACGCAATTAGCGATTAGTAGTTATTAAAATACACTAGCCAGGAACGACTGAAATATGTAAAAATGTAAAGCGTGTGGGTTACTTCTTCTCTTGCCACTGCTTTAACACCAACCGCTGTTGCCCTAGGAAACTTTGATGGCCTCCATCTCGGGCATCGGCAAGTTATCCAACCAATTTTGCAGGCTACCGGACGTGGTAAAATAGTTCCCCCTATACTATCTGTCGAAGATTGTCAAGTTGAGCTGGACAATACCAGTTTGCCAATTCTCAAGGAAAATTTGGAGAATCAGGCAGCCCAAGGCAGAGGGCATGTGTATCCTACTGTCGCAACCTTTAATCCTCACCCCCGTGAATTTTTTTCAGGTATTTCTTGGAAACTGTTGACCCCTCGCTCGGAAAAAGTACAACAATTAGATATCTTAGGGGTTGAACAACTGGTCTTATTACCCTTTGATCGAGAACTCGCCTCCCTTAGTCCCCAACAATTCGTTGAAAAGATTTTAGTACAGCAGTTAAGTGTCAAGCAGGTGAGTGTGGGAGAAGATTTTTGCTTTGGCCATCAAAGAGTTGGAACTTCAGGGGACTTAAAAGCGATCGCTTCTTCTTATGGTATTGATGTTAGTATTGTACCTTTGCAAACTTGTCAAGGAGAACGTATTAGTAGCTCTATAATTCGTCAAGCTTTGGAGCAAGGGGATATTACTCAGGCCAACCGACGATTGGGACGTCCCTACACTCTCACTGGCATGGTAGTGAAAGGTCAACAGTTAGGCAGAACAATTGGGTTTCCTACTGCTAACCTGGAACTACCGCCAGAGAAGTTTTTACCTAGGCAAGGGGTGTACAGTGTAAGAGTGTATTCTCCCTCCCTAGGTTCACCAATATCCTCTCAACCTGGTGTGATGAATATTGGTATGCGTCCTACAGTCAGTGGTACAGCTTTGAGGATAGAAATTCACTTGCTAGATTGGTCTGGTGATTTATATGGGCAGACATTAACAGTTAGCTTAGAGCAGTTTTTACGACCGGAACAAAAATTTGCTTCCCTAGATAACCTCAAGGCGCAAATTCAGGCAGACTGTGCAGTAGCAAGAGCATTTTTTGAGAACAGGAAATGAGAGAGACACGGAGATGGGGGAGATACTCATCAATTCTAAATTCTAAATTCTAAATTCTAAATTCTAAATTCTAAATTCCCTATCATGAGGCAACTTATTGAGCAGCTGACAGAAAATCTAAGCCACACGATTGTCGGTAAAGCTGATGCCATTCGGTTGGTGCTGGTGGCTCTGTTGGCAGGTGGCCATGCTTTGCTTGAAGATGTTCCTGGTGTGGGAAAAACTCTCTTAGCTAAATCTTTGGCTCGTTCCATTGATGGCAAGTTTCAGCGCATTCAATGTACTCCCGATCTTTTACCTACAGATATCACCGGCACTAATATCTGGAATCCTCAAAGCCGGGAGTTTGAATTTCTCTCAGGACCAGTTTTTGCTAACATCCTTCTTACAGATGAAATCAATCGGGCAACCCCCCGCACCCAGTCGGCTTTACTAGAGGTGATGGAGGAGGAACAAGTTACTGTAGACGGAGTTTCCCGTAGTGTGCCTCAACCGTTTTTTGTGATTGCTACCCAAAATCCAGTGGAATATCAAGGGACTTTCCGGCTACCAGAGGCACAAATGGATAGATTTATCCTGTCTCTAAGCTTAGGTTATCCTACCGAGGAGGAAGAACTCCAAATGTTGCAACGACATCAGGAAGGTATGACACTATCTGCCCTAAATGAGTGTATTTCTACAGAAGAAGTGTTAGAGTTACGACGTCTTTGCTCCCAGATAAAGGTAGAAAACTCTTTACAGCAGTATATTATCAATTTGGTAAGAGCTTCCCGCACTCATGAACAAGTAACATTGGGTGTCAGTCCTCGCGGTACTATTGCTTTGCAGCGAACTGCTCAGGCACTGGCTTTTCTGGAAGGTAGAGACTATGTAATTCCTGATGATGTCAAGTTTTTGGCACCTCATGTACTGGCTCATCGTCTGATGACTGCAGGAGGACGTCAAGCTAAGCCTATCATTGAACAGCTGCTGCGTTCTGTTACTATTCCATAAAGTTGTTGCATTGAGTATGTCAAAGCGTGTGAGGTCAAAATTTCGACTGGGCAAGCGGGATAAATCGCCGGTAGTTTTGTTCTTATTGTTGTTTGTCTGGAGTATTGGTTTGGGATGGGGAATGTCCCTGGCAGTAAGTGCTAGACAACCAGAGAGTATTGCCCAAGCTGCCACAGCGATATCAGGTTCAGTTGATCCAATTTCAGAGCGTTACCAACAAGGATACAAACTTTACTTGGAAAACTGTTCGGGCTGCCACATTGCACTACCACCAGAGGTGTTGCCGACAGACAGTTGGCGTCAGATTCTTATAGAAATAGATCAGCACAACGGTAAGAAGCTAGAAATTATTGGTCCGATTGTCCAGATTATGTGGAACTATCTGCGAGCTTTCTCTCGTCCCCAAATTAGACAGACTGAAGATGAACCAATTCCTGAGCTTGTCAGAGAATCTCCTTACTTCAAAGCTTTACATCCACGAGTTGACTTACCTCAACGTTTAACTCATCAGAGCTGTGTCACTTGTCATCCTGGTGTTGCTCAATATGATTATCGTACTCTAACTCCGGAGTGGGAAAACTCTCTTTAAGGGAAGAGTTGTACTAGATCTGCACTAGATCCCCGACTTCTTCTTCCGGTTTGTCCAGTTAATCACTGGTTCAACCAAGAAGTGGGGGATCTTGGTTGCTTTTTATGCTTTTAAATAAATTCTAAATTCTAAATTCTAAATTCTAAATTCTAAATTCTAAATTCTAAATTCTCACCGCATTCCCCAGACTTTAATAGTGTTGTCTCGACTGCCACTGACAATTGTCTGCCCATCTAAGCTGATATCTACAGAGCGAACTAAGTCTGTATGTCCCCTAAGGCAGCGAATTTGCTCACCTGTAGGTAAATCCCAGATTCTTACAGTGTTGTCTCGACTACCACTAATAATTGTCTGCCCATCCGAGCTGATAGCTACAGATTGAACCGAGGATAAATGTTCTCGGAGGATATGGAGCTGTTGTCCTGTGAATAAATCCCAAATTCTGATGGTATTATCCCGACTACCACTAACAATTGTCTTACCATCCGGACTAATCGCCACCGAACGAAGTTCGTCTGTATGTCCCAAAATAATACGGAGTTGTTGTCCTGTCACTAAATCCCAGATTCTAATGGTATTGTCTCGACTACCACTAACAATTGTTTTACCATCTGGACTAAGAGCAAGGGAATAAACCTCCCCTGTATGTCCTTGAAGAGTCCGTAGTTCTTGTCCCGTAGGCAAATTCCAAACTTTGATTGTGTTATCTCGACTACCGCTAACAATTGTCTGACTGTCTGAGCTAATAACCAGGGAGTCAACCTCTTTTGTATGTCCCTTAAGGTGATAAAGTTCCTGTCCTGTCTCAAAATCCCAAACTCTGATGATTTTGTCCCGACTACCACTAACAATTATCTGACCATCTGGGCTAATAGCAAGGGAATAAAATAAGGATGAATTTCCCCTCAGAATACGAAGTTCTTGTCCTGTTTGTAAATCCCAGATTCTGATGGTATGGTCTAAAGCAGCACTGACAATTGTTTGCCCATCCGAGCTAATGGCTACAGACACAACCCAAAATAAATGTCCTCTAAGTGTGTAAAGGAAATTCATTTGGGGTTTGATATGCGACTCTTTTGTCAGTTTTTGGAGCAGCAAATTTTCAGCAACTTGTTGTACCTGTTCTGATTCATCATTCAGGGCTTGAATTACCAAATTCCAGCCTTGAGCTCCATATTTGCGTACTTCATACAGAGCAGCAATTCTTGGCTCAATATTAGCGCTTGCTAACTGCCTCTGAAAACCTTCCAACCCTCCTAAGACTACACCATTCTCTGGAGCTGAAACTTGACCCCCAAGAACCACATCAGCTTTTCTCGGCTGTCTTTTCTCCGATTCAATACAATCGTCCTGCTGGGGAAACACAGAAAAATCCTGCCGTTCTAAATATAGGGAAATTAGTTGCTGATAATCTTCTCCAGTAATGATCACTCGCTGTAGTCCTAATCCACGAGGTTGCAAGATGTAGTGAAGACGATCATGAGCATCTAGGTTATCAGGACTAACCATTGCCACTAAAACCGATAATTGTTCAGCTTCCGGTTTGAGTTGAGGAACTAGGGATAAGGGTACTAGGCGATAGCGATAACATAAATCAATCGGAATTAGTTGCTTAATTAAATTACGGATTCTTTGGACAGCAATTTGACTAATTCTCGGCTCTATAGATTCAACTCCATAAAGAACTTTCAATTCAAACAGCCGAAATTGCTTATACTGGCGTAAAAGGCTTTCCGAAAGTGGATGCCCTGTCATTAATTCTAAGATCTCTGTCAAAGGGCGACCTGATCTGTAGCTTTCTACCAGCGCTTGTTGCATACAATAGCTTTCTATATACCCCAACTGAATCAGTCTCCTACCAAAGGGGGAAACATAGTTCTGGAGATGAACATTGCCTGCACCCTGTATCCTACTCATCGTCTTTCTTTCCACTGATACAGCGCTTACCGCTGCAATGAGGTACACCTGAATAAGTTGTCAAAATTTGATAGATTTTTTCCTCGTCGATTTTACTGTACCTCGTAACAGCGCGAAGCGCTGTAATTTAACTAATGGGGATTTGGGGGTGGATAAGTCCCTTGCTATTCTTCGAGTCGTAACCTTTCCGCTGTCAGTAATTTTACTTAAATTAGATCCTCAAACATATTAACTTAATATATTAAGTTAATATCTTGACAAAATCTATTGTTCATGAGAATTGGTCAAATAACTGCGGAATTATGAACCTGAATATATTATTCAACAATTGATAATGAACAATGGATAATGGATAATTACCTCTCCTTGAAAGAAGAGGATTGACAATCAGGAAAATATTTTCTTTTTATTTTCTTCATAAATGAAGAGGTCTTAGACCAAATTAACCAATTATCAATTATCAATTATCCATTATCCATTGATAAATCATGCGCCGCGCTCCCCTAGTGCGATGTAATTATCTTGTGTTGTATCCATTCCTAAGGACGGCTTTAGTAGGCAAGACGATTTGTAAATTATTGTTGCTAATTAGCGGTATTTTAGGCTTTTTTTTTGAGTTAAGTGCTCATTTTACAAAAAATTGCCCCTAAGTCGAAAAATTGACCGGAATTAGCCTGTGAAAACGTCTTTAAGGTAAGAGTCTGAAGACAAAAGAGTTTAGGCAGTCTTCACTCTGATTAATGCCGCATCTAGGGACAATGCACAAAATGAAGACAACTTCTTCAGAGCAGCTCCTGCTGGAAAATTTGGCTCAAGGAGATGACACTGCTTTTTGGCAGCTCTGGGAACTGTATGAAGACTATCTTTACCATCGCTGCTTGAGTTGGATGGGAGGTAATCGCTTCCAAGCACAAGATGCTCTTTCGGAAATTATGCTTAAGGCTTGGGATAAATTATCCCAATTTGCAACAAAGATTACCAATCTCAAAGGGTGGCTGACTAGATTTGCTCATAACTTCTGTATTGATCTCCATCGAGAAAATAATAAAGGGTTAACAGCAGTAGAAAACCTCGAAGTTATGGTTCTAGAAGAGGAGAAGGGGTTGGTTACTTTTTTTGAGACGCCAGGAAAGGTAGTAGAAAAGAGGGAGCTATTAGAAGTCATCCGTAGTGCTATAGATAGTTTGCCGGAGAATCAGCGGCAGGTATGTGTCTTGCATTTTGAGCAGGAATTGACTTACCAAGACATCGCTCAACAACTAGATATTTCTAACAATAGTGTTCGTAAACGCATCCAACGAGCTAGGGAAAGATTACAGGAGCAGTTGAATAAGTATTTGGCAGGATTAGATGAGAAGGCTTACGGAGAAATAGCCCTTTTGCAGGAGCTTAGGGAAGTAGAAAAGTAGGATAGTATGGAAGCAAAAGAGATTCAATACTGTTAATAGTTCCCTCCTTTGCTACCAGACTTTTTCATATTTATTCAGCAAGTCCTATATTATGTCATTAAATCTGCCCTTACCTTGCCAATGCTCCTGTTTACTATATTTTGGTCTTGTTGCGCTCTTGGCACTAACTCAATGCGAGAGCAATCTCTAAAAAATGATTTGTCACAAAAAGACTTTGAGATCTTTCTAATAGTAGAAGAAACAAAAATGGCAAATTGACTCTACTCAACTAATCACAACCCTAGAAACTTCTAAGGTTGGAAACAAGAGTTAGTCTAACAGCCAAAATTCAAGAAACAATTGAGGTCTAATTATGGCATCTGTAGTCAACACGATCAAAATATTGACAGTAATTGATTGTCAAACATTGATCAACGAATATCCTAATGCTAGTACATCTGAGAGTAGCCCAACAGGTATTAGCTTGAGCAATCTAAAGAAAACCATATATATGGTGACCTCAGATCCTGACGAGCTCAGTGGTCAGGCAAGTGACAATCTGGAAATAGGGGCACATCAGGGAGATACAATAACTTGGAGGGCGACAAGCTTATCCCTAGATACAGACTTGCAGGCAGAGTTCTACGAATTCCGATTCAGGGGAGGAGATCGCAATCTAATTACTGATCCAATGATAGTAGGACATGATATATGGATGTCATTTGTTCAAGCTGACAAAGGATATCTTACATATGATTGGAAGTTTAAGATATTGAGTCGGCGAGGAGATGTCTTAGGATGCTTCTACTGGGATCCAAGGATAACAATCGTAGGCTAAGGATCTACTTCCTTCGGTAAGAGTAGGTTGAGCATTTTCCAAAATATAAAACAGCCTCTAAGATAGTTCCCAGACAATGCCCACCAATTCTGATATGGTGGGTATTGCAATTATTGAGAAGAGACAACAAATATCAATAGAGGGTAATGTCCACCCTACCAAAAACTGATAAATTCCCTATTTTTGCCTACATACCTTAACGGATTGTCTAAGGGGCAAGCATTGAGGACACACTCGGTGCGCCCTTAGTGTTTATCTGGGGAAGTGCGATTGCCTTTTCTACGAGAGGCTACACTTCCAGTGTAGCTATGGCGAAGCCCTTATAACACCCGTTGGATCATGCCGATCCTATTTTAAGAATCGCTACAATATAATTGTGTTCTCATGGGGGCTTGTTACCTGGGAGTAGACTGAGTCTTCCATATCAAGCCTTGAGAAAGGACAAATAACCAAAAACTTTCCCACTAATAGTTAATACCAACATGTCTCATTTCACAACTATCAAAGTTCAAATTAAAAACGGCGAAATTCTGCATCAAGTATTGCAGGAGTTGGGTTATCAGGTAGAGTGCGATACTAAAGTACGAGGATATCAAGGCAACACTACGGAAGCTGAATATGTGATTCGGCAAAATAATGGCTATGATTTAGGTTTTCGTCGCACTGAGGAAAATTATGAATTAGTGGCAGATTTTTGGGGAGCAAAAATTAATCAACAAGAATTTGTTAATGCCATTAGCCACAATTATGCTCACAAAACCCTAATGGCGACAGTGCAGGAGCAAGGTTTTGATGTAGAAGAGGAAGAAACTTTAGAAGATGGTACAGTGCGAGTAGTAGTCGGACGCTGGGTTTGATGGGAGGACGCGAAGACGCGCCGACGAGGAGACATGGAGCTGGGGGAGACAATTAGGGTTTGCTGAATAAGTAACAAGTAACAAGTAAAAAGTAACAAGTAAAGAGTGTACTATCGCTTGCTGCACAACTCTTTGAGGCAATTAATTGAAGTGAAAGTAGCTCTTAAAAATCTGCTTACTTTTACCTCATATTCGGAATTTAAGCGGGTGTTTCCC
>JAAHGL010000122.1 GCA_010692635.1 Symploca sp. SIO2C1
GATCTAAATGCGGCGATCAACATAAAAAACAGGGCGGTGGGGCATCCCGTTCTTAAAGCTCAGTTAACGTCCTATGCAACAGCAGGAGTCGCTGAGAAGCCCACGCTATACCGCGATAGCGGTTAGCCCTGGGAGTATGTCACTTTACCAATTACCAATTTAACCATTCTCAAGTTAGGATGTGAGGAGTAGCTGGCAATAGTGAACATTACTGAGACCAGACCTGTGTTCTTAAAGAACACAAATATTTTGGGTTGCATGCTTACCTTTTGATTACCCCATCAACAATATTCTCAACATGGGCAGGGTAATACCTTCATCTCACTGGGACATCTTCCTTTGGAAGCAGCCAACCTCAATTGGAAAGATTATTTATGCAAGCAGATGGCTTACCGATTAGTCCACAAGTCATGGACTCCAAAGATGCTATCAAGTCTGCTATTCCCAACAACTTTCCCATCGTTGCTCCTGATATACCCCTCATTGATGCTCTGAAACTTATGAGTCAAGAGGGGGCAGGCAGTAATAATGGTAGAGATCGACCGTTGAAAGTGCCTAGCAATCGCACTATCCCCTCATCTTTACCAGGATGTGGTTGTGTCTTGGTAGCACAAGATCAACAACTTTTGGGGATACTTACCGCAGCAGATGTGGTGCAATTGGTAGCTAGAGGAAAGGAATTAGAGAAATTCGCGATCGCTGAAGTGATGCAGCCATTGATTATCACTTTGAAGCAATCGGATTTACCAGCTCCTAGAGCAATCACGTCTTTATTTTATCAGCACCAAATCTCCCATATACCAGTTTTGAGTGATCAGGGAGAAGTGGTAGAGATTATTACTCCGGAAAGTCTTCTGTACCAAACTGCGGAACAGCAGCAAGCTGAAGAAGCTCTCTCAAAAATTAACCAACAGCTAGAAAACAGAGTAGAAGAGCGAACAGCAGTTCTTACCTCCACCGTTGAGCAACTCCAACAAGAGATACACCAACGGCAACAGATAGAAAAGGAACTTCGCAAGAGTCAGATACTCTATCAAGGTATTGTTGAAGATCAAACGGGATTGATCTGTCGTTTTTTACCCAATGGCACGATTACCTTTGTTAATCAAGCCTACTGCCATTATTTCCATAAGCAGCCAGAGGAAGTGATTGGATACCAGTCTTTACATCTAATGCCAATAGAAAACTCACCTCTGTTGGCAGATATAATTGCTGCAGTAAGTCCTGAGAACCCAGTCTTTAGGGCAGAATATGAGGTTACTTTACCTACAGGTAAGATGGGTTGGCATCGGTGGACTATTCGTGCCTTCTACAATAGGGAAGTGGAAAGCAGTAATGTTCTTGAACCAACTTCCTTGTTTAAGTTACAGGCAGTAGGTTGGGATATAACCGAATCAAAGCAAGTCGAGCAGGTACTCCGCGTCAGTGAGGAACGTTATCGGTTGTTGGCAGAAAACTCCACTGATCTGATTTCGCGCCGTGACTTGACAGGGGTTTATCTCTACGCCTCACCAGCCTGTCGTACTCTACTAGGTTATGAACCGGAAGAATTAGTGGGATTATCTAGTAACGACTTGATTCATCCCCAGGATTGGGAAAATGCTCAGCAATGCCGAACCAATATTCTTCAAACACAGGATAGTTGCACTAGTTCCTACCGCATCAGGAACAAGGACGGCAACTATATCTGGTTTGAAACCACTAGTAAAACAGTAATTGATCCAGATACTGGTACGCCCAAAGAATTTGTCTCAGTTTCTCGGGACATCACTGAACGTTACCTCTCACAAGAGCGTATGCGTTTGTTTGAGTCAGCAGTTACCAATGCTAATGACGTTATTCTGATTACTGACGCAGATACTATTAATGGTTCTGGACCGAGGATTGTGTATGTTAACAAAGCCTTTACTCAAATAACTGGTTACTTAGCAGAAGAAGTGATTGGCAGGACACCGCGCATCCTCCAAGGTCCTAAAACAGAACGCAGCCAGTTGAACAAAATTCGCGCTGCTATCGTCAAACATGAGCCAGTTCAGGCTGAATTAGTCAACTACTCTAAAGACGGTTCTGATTACTGGATAGAACTAAATATCGTCCCCATTGCTGATGAGCGGGGGCAGTTTACTCATTTTGTTGCCATACAGCGGGATATTACCAAACGAAAGGAAGCCGAAGCGGAAATGCTCAAAGCACTAGCAAAGGAGCGAGAACTCAACGAACTGAAGTCTCGCTTCATTGCTATTACTTCCCATGAGTTTCGCACCCCTCTTGCCACTATCCTCTCTTCGGCCGACCTATTAGAGAAATTTCCCTGTACCAAAGTAGAAAAGCAGGGGTTATTTAATCAAATTCAAACCTCTGTCAAGCATATGACTCGTCTTCTAGAAGATGTGCTGTTTGTAACCCGTTCGGAAGCAGGAAAACTAGAGTTTAAACCTACCCAGCTTGATCTGACGCAATTCTGTAGTGCTCTAGTCAAAGAAGTAGAAATTGGTGTAGGCAAATACCACCGACTATATTTTACGAGTTGTGGCATTTGCAGAGGCTTCATGGATGAAAAACTACTCCGCAGCATTCTCACTAATTTGCTCACCAATGCCATTAAGTATTCTCTCCAGCGTAGTACAGTCAAAGTGAGGCTCGCTTGTGAGGATAGCAAAGCTATCTTTCAGGTTGAAGATGAGGGCATTGGTATTCCTGTTGCAGATCAACCACATCTATTTGAAAGCTTTCATCGAGCCAGCAATGTTGGCAGCATTTCCGGCACTGGGCTAGGATTGACCATTGTCAAGAAATGTGTGGAGTTCCACGGGGGAGAAGTTACTGTGGAAAGCCAGGTGGACAGGGGCACTACTTTTACTGTCACACTACCAATGAACTATGAACCATCAAAAAAAGAAAACTATTCTGGTGATTGAAGATCAGCAAGCAATTCGAGCTAATCTTCTGAAGATCTTAAAACATGTTGGATTCCAGACAATTAGTGCAGAAAATGGCTTAGAGGGTATGGAATTGGCAAAGAACCATTTACCAGATCTCATTATTTGTGACATTATGATGCCAGATATAGACGGTCATGATGTACTAAAAGAGCTGCTTCAAGACCCAGGAACTGCTAGGATACCTTTCATTTTCCTCACCGCCAAAGCTGACAGGTCAGATATTCGCGAAGGAATGAATCTTGGCGCAGATGACTATCTGACTAAACCATTTACTAGCGATGAATTAATCAATACGGTCTTTGCTCGACTAGCAAAACAGGAAGCTATCACTCAACCCTATCTAGAGGATATGAAGCGAGCAACAGATGTTCTGGAGGAAGTAGCGGGTAATATCAAGCAAGCGGTAGATCAGGTGAGTAAGTTATCCTACCGCGACTCATTGACTAATCTTCCCAATAGGAAAGCGCTGCTTCATTGGTTACCAGAAACTCTCTCGGAAGCACAAGACAAACAGCAGCAGGTTGCAGTTTTATTGTTAAATTTAGATAATTTTCGCAGTATTAATACCAATTTTGGACAAGGCACGGGAGATTTATTGCTCAAGGCAGTGGTAGAACGGTTGCAAAATGTAGTTTCGGAAGAAAATGCTATTACCCACATTGGTGGGGATGAATTTTGCTTAATTCAGGTGGGGGTACTTCAGAAACAAAATGCTGCTAAATTAGCTAGAAACCTCCTCAACTCGATCACTCAACCCTACTCTCTCAATGGTAAGCAAGTATCTGTTAAGACCAGCATTGGTATTGCTGTCTATCCTGATGATGGTCAAAATCCAGATCAGCTGCTGACAGCAGCTGATCAAGCAAGACGCTCGTGTCGGATGCGGGGAGGCGGCAACTATCGACTTTACAGCTCATTGGCAGATAGCGTCAATGACCCCTCCTTGCTTCGCTGAAGGGAAACACCCCGACTTTTCTGAAGAAACACTCCAGGCAAGTGAGGGTGTAGGGTGTGGGGTATCGATTGTGGAACTGGTATCTTGCCAGTTGCTCGCTCGTTGCCTCAACCCAATACTGCTCGGTTAAGAGAAATTATCGCTTAAAAAGCTGGGGGAGCTGAGGGAGCTGGGGAAGAGGGATTATATCAAGTTCGGATAAACAGTTATAATTCCCTTCTACCTTGCAACCTTCTTTCTTCCCTCCTGCCTTATTGCCACCGAAGTGTAAGTATTCTACCGAACTTGATATTAGGGCTTATCCGAGCAGTATTGCAACCCAACCTACAAAGATCTGCGATCGCACTACAGGATATTTCATAGGTAAAGATCTCAGCAACAAACATGAATGCGTCTAAGCTTATAAAGCAATTGCCACTTCAACAGAGGGTTAGTCTGGAAGTATGCAATCCAACAATCCTGAGCAAGGTGGTTCTTCAAGGTCTATTGTCACCTCCTTAATTGTGCCTGTGAACTCAAAAGGTGACTTATAGTTATGAGTGACTGGTGTGAGTAAATCCATCCCTACATCTTGAGTTTCCAGAGAGAATCGTGCAGGTACGGTTTCTGGGATGTTGTTGTATTTACCAGAGATACTCAAAGGCTCGATATTACTGTCAGCAATTTCCTTATCATTAACTAAGAGGGTAACTTCAGCTGGTAAACCCTTACCATCTCCATACTCTCCTGAGTATTCAAAGTTGAATCCAAGGGTAACATCATCACCAGAACAAACGTTGTCGTCGATCGAGCAAATGTCGTCGATAGAAACAACGTCGTAGTGGTCGCCAAGGTAGTTGTAGGTATAGTGGAGTTTCTTGTCCTTAATGTAAAAGCTATAGCCTCCCGTCTCTCCACCGAGCGCCAGGAGTACACCTTCAGCACCTTCAGGAGGAATCATTACGTCAGCAGTAACCTTATGATCTTTGCTTTTCACATCTGGTGCTGTTCCTTCTGGCAATCGAACCGCACCTTCATAGAAGTCGAAATGATAGCGTCCTGCAGTAAAACTGGGACGTAAACTAACATCACCTCGTTCAACAAAGCGATCGTCCAGAGGAAAAACATTATACTTACCTCCTTCAACGAGGAATAAGTCTTTGAGTTCCTCTAATTTCTTAGGAAGATAGGGTGATGCAGATAAGTCACTGATTTTAGATAAGTCGTTGCCTTGGGAGAAATCAGTCTTTAAATCATACAGTTCCCACTCATCTTCATCGAAAGGTTTAAGAGGGTCATCGCCAACTGGCTTAGAATGCACAGTTGATGCCATCCATTCGTGTTCTCCTTCATCCTTATAGATGCCTCGATTCCCAAACATCTCAAAATACTGAGTTTTATGAGTACCTTCGGCACCTTCCCCATAATCATCATCATCATCATCATCTGTCTTACCAAAACCAAAGGTATAAGCTAAACTCACCCCTTCTATCGGCTGCTGCTGGATGCTGTTAACGATCTCTGGTTCCTGAATCCCAGTTACTTCCAGAATTGTCGGTGCGATATCAATAACATGGTGAAACTGGTCTCGGATCTCCCTTGTGTCTGGATCCGTTTTAATAACCTTTGGCCATTTAATAATCATGGGATTGCGAGTACCGCCAAAATGGGAAGCTATCTCCTTTGTCCATTGGAAAGGCGCATCCGTAGCCCAAGCCCAGGCAACGGAGTATCCTGGCGAGGTTCCGCTGTCACGCGCACCCCAATCCTCTGCACACTCCTTGATTTCTTCTATGTTATAGCCCAGTCCGTTAAGATTTCTCATGGTGTTGCAAGTTCCATTCACACCACCGCCTGCTGAGCCACCGTTGTCACCCACGATATAGATTATCATGGTGTTTTCTACTTCCGTTTCAGGAATAGCATTAAGGACGCGACCGACTTCTACATCAGTGTAATCTAGAAAAGCCGCATAGATTTCCATCTCCTTGGCTAATGCCGCACGCTCGCTTTCGTCGAAGTCATCCCAAGCAGGTATTCCTTCTGGGCGAGGGGTAAGTACAGTATCAGCAGGAATTATACCGGGAGTTTTCGCAGTTTCACCTTCAATGCCCATCTGACGATTGTAAATTTTCACACGCTCTTCGTCCCAACCGTCATCAAACACACGTTTGTATTTATCGCGATAGGAATCTGGTGGTTGGTGAGGTGAGTGGGTAGCACCAGGAGCAAAGTAAAGGAAGAAAGGACGATCTGGTGCAATTGAATGCTGATTGTTCATCCAACCAATTGCTTTATCCGCAAGGTCATGGGTTAGGTTGTAGTCCTCTTCTTCTCCATTGTTCATCATTGTGGCGGGTGGATTGATGGGGTTCTGATTTTCATACAGTGCTGGATACCACTGGTCTGTTTCTCCACCAATAAATCCGTAGAAGTAGTCAAATCCCAAACCATTAGGCCAGCGGTCAAAGGGACCAACCATACTGGTTTGGTTATCAGGAACATTGTGATTTTTACCGAACCAGGCTGTGCTGTAGCCATTTTCGTGCAGAACTTCGGCAATTGTAGCTGTGCTTTTGGGAATCAATCCTTTATAACCAGGATAACCTGTTGCCAGTTCCTGAACCACTCCACTGCCTACTGAGTGGTGATTGCGTCCTGTTAGTAGAGCCGCACGAGTTGGCGAGCAGAGGGCAGTTGTGTGGAATCGATTATAAGTTATCCCTTCGTCTGCTAGCTTCTCCAAAGTTGGTGTTTTAATCGAGCCACCAAAGGTTTCTGAGGAACTAAATCCCACATCATCCAAGAGGACAAGGACAATGTTAGGGGCATCATCTGGAGCTTCAGGGGATTCCATAATTGACTTATCTGGCTCCCCGGAAGTTTCGTAAGTGACACCAATGTCACCTTTAAATTCTGGGTCAGGTTGGGGCAGAATTTCCTGAGCTAAGGCTGGTGGTACTAATAGTCCTAGGCAAAAGATCGCTATGACTAGGAGGTTGAGTAATCTTTTAGGTTTCAGTACAGTCTTCTTCATACACTTAGTGCTGTTTGTCATTAGTCCTTTGTTCTTTGTACCAATGACTAATAACAAAGGAGGTGTTAGCGTAGAGGCACTTATGCTCTGGTTAGAGTGTAGTGGGGCGAAGCCCCTTGCAATCCCACATAATGCAAATCGTGGGATGAGCTTAATTCTTTGTGACATCTTCTCTAGCCTGTGAGCAAAGCTCCTCTCAAGGCATTAAACACTAGCTTAGAAGTAAGTTATCTCTTGGAATAATCAAAAATCCCAACTTTCTAAGCAATAGACATTAAATAACTGATTTTCCTTAATTCATTAACTTTACTTATATAAAATGTAGGTTGGGTGGAACGAAGTGAAACCCAACATTCGTGTTACTGGCGTTGGGCTCACGGGGTGAAAAGCTTTTGAGCTGCTTGTCACCTCCTCAGGGTGTCAATACTGCTCGGATAAGCCCGAATCCCTCTCCCCCAGCTACCCCAGCTTTTTAACCGATAATTTCTCTTAACCGAGCAGTATTGCTCAGGGCGTTGGGTTACGCTATCGCTCCACCCAACCTACAGTTTTAGCTGTGTGACGCTAGTAGGCTGCGATCGCATTTCTCTTGTTTGCTGGTTTTGGGCGATCATTCCAAAGGGATGGCGCTGCGCGATCGCCTCACCAAAAGAAGCGATCGCGTCCAAAAAGTCTTGAAACTGCTAAATTATTGTCAGATGCAAAACTCCTTTAGGTTAAGTTCTCCAAAACCTTACGCCTGTGGCTTGACACAAACTTCTCCTTTAGAAGCATTTTCAGTACTGGGTTCTTCTGGGCAGCAGGGTTCACTGAACACATCAATCAACACATCGACTTGATAGTTGACATAGCCAACTTCATCATCCCGCGCCGCCAGAATTTGACCATTGCGATCAAAAAGCTCTGCCACAAACTCACTGCCGTCTTCAATGTTGAAGCTGAGCTGATTGCCAGTGATCGCATACTTCGGAGCGTTTAATAGCTTCTCACCAATATGCGTAGCAACATATTGCGCCTCAGTACTGCCAATGGGTAGCCAGCGGCCAGTTTGATCGATGTCAAGAGGACCATATATATTATCAACTACTTCACCCGTGTTGAGGTTCGTGATTTTGACGCGATTGCTGGCAAATAACTTGAGCGTTTCCGCCTCAGTCAGGGGTACTAAACTCGGATCGCTCACTGTCAAAGCATCAGCCTCTCCCTGTTCGAGCTGTTCTTGGCTGGGGGTATACCAAATGGGTGAACTCCAAGCCCGCTCCTGAATTGACAAGGGAACACCGAACTCGTCAAAGGTAGCCCGATCTTCATCAGTTACAGAAGCACGAACGTAATCATAGGCAGAATAGCGGGGAGCAGGAATTTCTAATGCCCGCAGATAATAAAAGGAACGAGCCGTTGGATCGAAGTCTGGATCTTCCCAAACCGTCATCAGTTCGTCTTTGCCACTGTTGGGGTCAAAGGTAACCTTGCCCACCTCCACATCAACATTGACTGTATTCTCAATAGGGGGCAATTCACCAGTCTCAGGATCCTTTTGGCGATCGCCTGCCCAAACTACATCATAGATCTTCTCATAAGTCAAGCCCTGCTTTGTCCAGCCTTTTACCACTTGGATGCGATCTAGATCGACCCCTTTTTCCTGTGGATCTCGCATTGCCATTACCAAAAACTTGGGGGCTTTGTCTGTTGGGGCATTGATTATATCTTCACCGATTAAATCTCCGCCCATAGGCACTCCTGTCAGATAAGCAGTGTCAATGGCATCTGGTTGCTCATCCAGATTCTCTGGAAAGTCCCAGCCACCAAAAAATCGTACTTTGGTGCGGGTGCCACTAGTCCCAAAAGCCTCTTTGCGCTGTAGAGCATCAAAAATAGACTCACGGTTATTTTTTTCCGCCCAAACCCCTGTCAATCCCCCTGGGGTGAAATAAGGGAAAGGCTCCCAACCAGGAGGAATGTTGGTTAACCGTAGTGCTGGGGTGTTATCGCTAAAACCGTGGGAGCCAATGAAGTCGAATTCCTCTGTGTCGCCAGGGGAACCGTTATGGTTATCGGTCGCTGCTATAATGCCATATTTGAAGGGGTTTGTTCCCAAACTAGCTTCGTGGCGTAGACCATTTTTGAGGGCTTCCCGCAAATAACCATAGGAGCCTAAGTTACCCTCACCCTCTGGGAAAAGTTCAAAATCAGCAAACTCATCATCAGGAGCATAGCGGGGAGTAGTCTCTGAACCTCCCTTGGTTTGAATAATTTCCACAAGGGGTTCGTATTTGGCACGCAATTCTGCCCAAGCGGGGTCAATGTCTTCGCCGTCAAACGTCTTGGGTGCGAACATTCGGTTGGCGCTGACATTGCTATTATGGGGAATGGCTAAAACTGTGGTTCCAAGGTTCTGCTCATATCCGCTGAGTATGTCCCACAGATCTTCAGGTGCTTGGGAATCAAAGATGCTGAAGGGTTCTTCCGGCAGATTCGTATCTTTAAAAAAGACGTTGCGATGTAGATTGGCAGCACTAGGAGCAGAACTCCATTCAAAGGCGTGAAGTGTGGTAAAAACCCCATCTTCGTAGTTGTTTTCTGTAGCATCTTGCAGCTTTTTCCATGCGCTTTTTCGAGCATCAGCTGCGCAAGTAGTGGAGCCATATTTAGTCCGTTCCGGCAGCTCTTCCGAGAAAGTGGTTCCTAAAACAAGGTTAATATATGCCAAGAGGGAAAGTGTCTCAGATTTGGGATCGTTCCGGATCGCCTTAGCTAGGGGATGATTGTAACAAGGATTATCCGGATTTAGAGCCATCTCAACTTCACCTATAAATTCAGAATGATCGGTGATGGCAGCAAAATCTAATTCCTCACTCAACTGATTGGTTTGGTCTGGTTCACCATTGAGTACTGGTAGTTTTTCCCCCTTCGCAAATCGATAGGCATCATCGGGGGTATTTGCCGATAACATGAGGTAAGCATCCAAAGAGTATGATGTATGGATGTGTAGATCACCAAAGTAGGCATCGCGCTGGGGTGGAGCCTCTACTGCTCGGGCAGGGGGAGGTCCAAGGGAAACGGAGAGCAGGATGCTGCTAAGGGCGATTGCCGTCCATTTCTTCAGGAATTTCATTTTGTCAAACATCGCTTAATAGCCTCCTAAGGGCTAAGTTGTCTGATGGTATATCGCCTGAGACGATCACACCGTGCAACGTTTTCGATATTTCTTTTTGCAAACACCTTGGGAAAACGCTGTAGGGTGAGATCAGTCTTGTCTGCTTGTTTGGGATTAGGCGATCGCTTCCACCGAAAGACGCGATCGCACTGTGCAAGGTTGTTAGAGAAACGCGCTCAAAACTAGCCCATTAAGCGGGTGAATACCAAATCGGTGAGGTGTACACCCGTTCCTGCAACGTCAGCGGAATATGAGCACAAGCGTCAGGGTCTTCGGCCTCTGCTTCAGCACACCATTCGTCACCAAAAAATGCTTTGTCGTAATCGGTCCAGCGTGGTGTGGGAATTTCCAACACCCGTGCGTAATAAAACGCCCGTTCGGTAGGATCGAAGTCAGGGTCAGTCCAGACCGTTGCTAACTCAACCGCGCCAATGGTGTTCGTCCACTCTGCCGTTTCGGTATTGACCGTGCCTGGATCGGTGGCTGCATCGGTTATGTTAGAATCCACGACACTGCCAACTGGAGGCACCTTGCCATTAGTAACTTGACGAACATCCGCGTTCGACCAGACGACATCGTAGACCTTTTCATCGGTTCTATCTTCCCCCTCCCCGATTTGATCATCGGTTTTCAGCCAGCCTTTAACTATTTGGATGCGATCGAGATTAGCCCGAATCGGATCTTTCAGCGCCGCCACCAGGAACGTCGGGGCCGGAATCACAGGGTTTTCGCTTAAGTCGCTGGTAACAGGGGGCAAATCGCTACCCATCGGCACACCCTTGGCATAGCCCACATCACCAGGATTACGACCCACATCCTCCGGGGTGAAATCCCAACCGCCAAACAAACGCACTACCATACGGGGGCCACTGGTTGCATAAACTTCCCGTCGCTCCATGGCATCAAATATCGATTCTCGGGTATTTTCTTGTGCCCAAACTCCCACATAACCAGAAGACACATACTGCCAGCCGATCCGATTGACGCTCGTTACATCTGTAGCCCGTTCGGGGCTAGGAGCTTCAATGGGGAACTTGCCAAAGTAGTTGTTTTCTTCCACTGCTGAGAGGGCAATGTGGGAGTCGGAAGAACCCACCAGACCGAACTTGAAGGGATTAGTACCTAATTCTTTTTCAAAATTCAATCCATTTTTGAGAGCGCCACGGGCGTATTCCTGGGAGTACATCTCTTTTAGTTCTTCTGGATCTTCGGGTTTGGGATCGTTCACCATGTTGCCTTTATCCCAGCCATCAATTTCAAATCCTGCAAATTCATCGGTGGGAGACAACAACGGATGGGTTTCGCTGGTGCCTTTGATCTGGATAACTTCATAGAGTGGCTCCCAGAGTTGTCGCCGTCGGGCATAGTCTGCGGTCAGGTCCTCGCCTTCTTCCAAGGGATCGTCATCATTGTATTGGGTGTCTGCAAACATCAGCCCGTTGCTGAGGTTGCCGTTGTGGGGAATCGCCAGCACGTTCCCTGTGAATATCTCCTCGTAGTTCTCCATCCAATCCCAGAGCTTTGCCGGGTTAGACGTATCAACTGTAGGGTTGGCAATATCAACTGTGGTGAAGGGAAGTACAAGTTTGGCGCGGCACCCATCATCGCGGAAGAGCACATTGCGGTGAAGGTTGTTGTTACCCGGCTGGGACGTCCACTCATAGCCAATCATCGCTGTAAAGTTACCAGGGTTGTTATAGGCTTCAGCAACATCCACTTCGGCTTCCCAAGCAGTACGGAAATCTGCCTCTGTTGGAGGGTAAATTACAGAAGGAATCTCTCCTTTGCCAAAGGCCTCTGTGATCTCTTTCTGGACTTGGGCTTGTTCTTCTGGAGTCCCGTTGATCATCTCGTGCCACCTTGCAACGGTGGGATCTTCGAGGATTTCAGGTGGCTCACCTAGAATCAATTGTTGAATTGATCCGAGCCCATCGGAGTGATCGGTGACAGCCAAAAAATCTAAGGGACGAGACAGCTTGACCAATTGTCCAGAGTCGGTCTTGATTTCCTCACCTCGCGCAAAGCGATAGGAGTCTTCCGGAGTCAACCTCGTCCCAGCCGCTCCAGCATCAGCAGAGTAAACGGTGTGCAAGTGAACATCCCCCCATAAAACTTTTTGGGGAAAGTCGCGTCCGCCTGCGTAGGGGGAGTAGCCGTAGTCAGAGGTCGCGGTAATAGGTGTGCCGATGTGATCATATTCACCGGGTGGCAACTGGGTGGCTTGGGCGCTGTTAGAAATAAAGAATGTGGTTCCGACTAGCAGGACGGTGCAAAGTACGGCGAAAAGCCGTTTAGTTTGCGAAAGTATTCGTTTCATTTTGGTTGGGTAAATTCTTGAGAGCTGTTTGGTTTGTTTGGGTTTGAGCGATCGCCTCTAAGAAAGACGCGATGGCCCAAACTACAATGACGTCTATTCATAGCCAATGAAGGCAGTAAATAGGTAAGGCTCGTTATACGCTTCGGCCCAATCTACTTCATTTTGCCAAGCTGTAGCGAAATCCTCTGCGCTTTGGAGCATATAGGCTGGAATTGTACCTTGAGCGAAGGCTTGAACTATTTCATTTGCAGCCTCGGCTGCGACCTCTCCACCTTCCAGGATCGCGGCATGCCATTCATCTACTTAGTTGAATAATGTTCCTCAACTTGCTGAATGATTGTGTCCCAAAAATCTTCTTGACTCACATTTTCAACAGGTTCGATAGGCAAGGATTCTCCTGTGTTCTCCAACGGGTTATACCAGATGGGAGAAGACCAAGCCCGCTCCCGGATGAAGGGAGGGACTTCAGTGGATGGGTAAACCCCTACAGTGATCGCATCGTATGTACTCCAACGACAGGTAGGATTTTCAATCACCCGTGCGTAATAGAAAGCGTGTTGGTTGGAGTCAAAATCGGGGTCTTGCCAAACTGCGCTGAGTTCTGCCTCACCCGGCACTAAAGGACCTTGCTGTATAGCACAGGTGTTGATATCGATCGCTGCCCCATTAGGTGGGCAAAGTCCGTCTTCCCTTGGTTCCAAACCATCGGAGCAAGCAGCAGCATAGACTTTCTCTTGGGGTTCGCCACTCTCGTCCAGCCAGCCTTTGATAATCTGAATGGCGTGCAATTTAGCGCTCTTGGGGTCTTGCATTGCCCAGACAAACATCTTGGGAGCTAAAGGGTTATTGAGTATATCATCTGGTGCGTCATTTAAATCACCACCCATGGGAACGCCGAGGTCATAGGCGATCTCAAGTGCATTGTCGCGTTCGTTCAGGTCGTCCGGGAACTCATAGCCACCAAAGAGTCGGACTTGAAGACGAGGACCACTGGTAGCAAAGGTTTCACGCCGCTTTAGGGCATTGAAGATACTCTCGCGGGTGTTCTCTTCCGCCCAAACCCCTGTGACACCACCGGGATTGTTCAAGATGTTCTCTGTCGCTTCGCCAATCGGATTTGGTTCGAGGCCCAGGCGATATTCAGGGGTCGCGTCGGAAATGCCGTGACTACCCTTAAAGTTGTATTCTTCACCGCTGGAAGGAAAACTGCTATGGGTATCGGTTGCGCCTACGAAACCATGTTTGAAGGGATTGACACCGAGTATGGCTTCTTGCTTAATACCTTCCTTCAACCCTTCTCGGATGTAGCTATATTTGTTAACACAACCTTCGGGGATGCCGATATCCGTACAGATGGGGGCGCTAGTGACCGACTCAAGGGCAGCACTTTCCAATAACAAGGGAGTACCGTGATCGATCGGGCGACGGTCTAGTTTTTCAAAGCCACAGAGTTCGTCGGTATTGCCCAGACCAGGTCGGCACTCGGATTCCCCTTTAGTTTGAATCACTTCCACCAGTCGTTCCAATCGTTCTTGGGTACGGGCGCGATCAACATCCATGGGACGTTCTAGATCGTAGTAGTACGGTGCAAAAGCAGTCCCCCCAGACAAGTTGGCGTTGTGGGGAATGACGATCGCCTCGCATCCTTCCTCTTCCTTGCAGTTAGTATCCAACCACTCCCACAGTTTCTCTGGATTGGGAGAATCTTTTGCCGTAAACAAAACAGTGGGAACGGTGTCGTTGCGGAAGATCACATTGCGGTGGATTCCACCTCCAGCAGTTCCGCGTGGTACATTGCCCGCAGATGTCCATTCGTAGGCGTTCAGGGTCGTGAATGTTCCTGGATCGTTATACTCTGTCGCTGCATCCTGGATATCTTGCCAGAGTTGAGGGGCATATTCGTTGCAGATTTCTTGATTTTCGCCACATACGCCCAGATCTTCGCCACCGACAAGGAATCGTAGAAATGCTTCTCCTGCAGCGTCCTCGTCCTCCAGAGCTGCCCGCACAAGCTGGCAGTTTTCGGAGTCATAGCCGGGAGCACTCGGAGTGTTGCAGATGACCACTTCCCCCAAAAACTCTGCATGGTCAGTGACGGCAGTGAAATCAAGAGGGGTTTTCAATGCGTGGGGTTCTCCTGCTGACGTCATTTCCGTTCCGCCTTTGGCAAAGTTATAGGCTTCGCGGGGGCCGTTGGGATTCTGCCCCAGGTAGCCATCGAGGGAATAACTGGTGTGAACGTGCAAATCCCCGAATAGGGCTTTTCGTTCAACGGGGTTGACTTCAGTCTGGGCTAATGCTATAGGCATTTGTCCCATAGATAACAGTAGACTAAGAATCCCCACAGTCAAGACTCGTAACCATAAGGGTCGAATCCGTAGGGATAAAGGTTTTAATTTCATCGGATATTACTCCTTAGATATAGTTTGGTCAATCGCCTCTGGTTAGGAAGCGATCGCCTTATTGCTGGACTTACACTCAGTCAATGGGTCTTGATATTGCCACGCGATTGCGAGATGCCAGGTTCTTTATCGCTGAATAAACTAGCTTTGTAGTGGCGTGACGCAACTCAACTGCTTTATCCCCAAAACGCCGCTACTCTCTGAATACACCAGAAGGATGCCATTGTCCCAATACTGTAAGTTGGAACCCATCCTAACCAGCGCGGATAGTTCTGAGAACCCAAGCGTTTCAGGCTCTCCATCACCGCAACCACCGCCAGCACAAATGCCAGTTGTCCTAATTCCACCCCAACATTGAAAAACAACAAAGCCGGGGGAATATCTTGGGGGGGTAAACCTACCTCAGTCAACGCTCCCGCAAAGCCAAAGCCATGCAGTAACCCAAACGTCAGAGCTACTAACCAGGGATATTGCTCCGTCAGTCCGGGTTTTCCCATCCGACTGTGAGCTAGTTCTGAAGCCAAGAACAAAATGCTGAGGGCAATTACCGCTTCCACAGGCGCTTGAGGTACATTGACAAAACCTAAAGTCGCCGCCCCCAGGGTAAGGCTGTGAGCTAGGGTAAAGGCGGTAATCGTCTTGACCAAACGCCAGGATGGTCCGACAATTAACACTAGCCCCAACACAAAGAGCAAGTGGTCGATACCGCTGAAAATATGCTCCACTCCCAATTTGAGGTAGATGTGCCCCACCGCCAACACTGTTGTTTTTTCAGGGATAACGAAGGTCTCTTTCCCAGTGGGCAACATGGTAGTTTGGGAATGCCCATCTGCCCATTCCAGCCGCAACAGCACTTCCACAAAGCCTTGAACTACCCCGGGAAAAGCAATCGTGGCTTGAGTCAATCCAGTTTCGCCGCAATCTAATGTCCACCGTGAGCTCTGGGTTGTCGAGGTTGTCATAAACCCTGGCACGGTTACAGCAGTGCAATAGTTGGGAAAGACAGGTCGAATAGTCATGGGACGACTCAACCCTTCATCCCCAAAATTGAGGGTGGGTGGCGTTTTCCACAGCACATCTACCTGACCCGTGGGTTGCTCTCGCAGTTCCAGATAGGCGGTTTGAAAGCCGTGGGCAAGGGCTGGAGCAGGATGAAATCCCAGGCTAATGCTAATCAGGAGTATGATACATAGCCAACGTAGTATTATACTCCTGGACATTGGTTTCAAATTAAACCTAAACATAGTTAGCTGGTGGGATGACCTAATCCGCCTTGGATTCAAATCCAAGGCTAATAGCTTAAGTCCATTGAAATGGACTAAATTTTTCGGATTTGTCTTAGTCATCTTAAGATGACTTGAGCTATGAGCCAGGGGTTTAAACTCCTGGCAGGGCAAGAGTTTCACTTGAAATTGAGACCAATGGTTCATGCCTTGCCCTCCTGAACAGATGGGTGGAGTGCATCTTGATCAATAGAGATGGTGTAGCGATCGCGCAACTGTTGATAAAATTGCTCGTCTAGTTCCTGACGCTGCTCTCGCAGGTAGTCCAGGCGGACATTCTTTCTCACTTCTGTCAAGGTTGCGGGGTGACCCGGATCAATTTCAGTGATGTTAACCAAATGACTACCATAAGTAGAATGGAAGGGACCTTGCCAGCCCTTTTCCGTAACCTCTGCTATCTCCTGAGCCAAAGTTCCCCCAAATGTGTTGTTGAGGGTTTTAGCCGAGGCGAGGGTATAGGTTTTGCGCAGCATCGTGCGATCACCTCTGGGTTGAGTCGGGTTGGAGTCGGTTTGTAGCTGAGTGAGAAGTTCTTGAGCATCAGCATCAGTGCGATCGCCATGCAGTTCTCGGCTGAAGTAGACTTGGTTAAAGCTAAATCTTCCGGGGATAGCGTAGCGATCAGCATGAGCTGCTAAATAGGCTTCCAATACTTCGTCTGAAGGTTCCCGCAAAGCATTCACATCTTCAACCAGGAACTGCATTTTTTGAACCAGTCGCCGCCGCACAATAGTGTCATTGTTATCTAATCCCAATGCCAGGGCTTCTTGATACAAGACCTCATCGCGAACGTAGTTATCCACTAAGGTTTGCAATTGTTGCTCCGTTGGCTCTCGTCCCCACTGCAACTGCCAGGTTGCTTTCAAAGACTGAATTACAGGCGCAGATATGTCAATTTGTTTGGCGGAAGTAGATGCCATTGAAGGACTACCCACCCAGAAATACAGCCCAAACAGTAGGGCTCCCAAAACCAAGAAATGCACTAAGGGTTCCCGCAAGATGCGAAGGAATTGCTTGGGTTGAGAGGGTGGCTCAACTGGGATTTCAGATGGTGAAGTTTGGTTATTAATCAGTGTTGTTACCGTTTCTTGCATAGGGTTTTGATTACAGTCCTAAATGATTTGTGGGCATTACTGATTTTGCTTCCTTAGATGGATCCCCCTCCCGTCCCCCTTTCCAAGGGGGAAGCCAGAAGATACTCCGCTTTTGATTCCATTGGGAAGCCAGAGCATGCTCTGCTTTTGATTTCACGGGGACTTTTATTGAATGCTCCCCCCTTAATAAGCTATCCATTACGCAAAAGTCGCTGAAATGCCTATTATGCTGTTCGGGTCGATCTTTCAAACGCTTGCTATGAAAGGATTCTTATCTTGAGAAACCCAAACTACAACCGGAAATCAGAACGACTGGTATCTAAGGGTTACACCGACTTGTGCCTAACGCATAGCCTTAATAAGGGGGGCAGGGGGGATCAAGCATCTAGTGGAGAACTTTGAAGACACGCCCTAGCCCTGAATTATGGGGAAATTAGCAGATGCTTTGCTGTTTTACAGATGAGGAGGGGGCTTTTACAGGTACACCTCGAACCACAATCAAGCCTAGATAAGGCAAATGTTCTTTCAGTTTCTCCTCTACCGTATTGGTAATCCCTTGAGCTTCCTGAAGAGATAGGGTGGATGGTAAATTAATGTCCATTTCTATATGCAGTCGATGCCCTAGCCATCGGGTTCGCAAACTAGCGATCGCAGATTGTTCTACTTCCGGCACATGCTCAACCGCATGGTGGATCGATTCCAGCACCTCTGGTTCTACGCCATCTAACAAGCGGCTAAAAACCGTCTCCCCTGACTCCCAGACGATTTTGAGCAATACTGCTGTGATCACTAAGCCAATTACTGGATCTGCCCAAGGATAGCCCAAGGTCACACCTAGAGCACTGAGCAATACCGCCAGACTCACTAAGCCATCAGCCATCGCATGATAGCCATCAGCAATCAGGGCAGCACTATTGATTTCGCGACCAACTCGAATGCGGAACACGGCGACTATTTCGTTACCAATAAAGCCAACAATGGCTGCGATCGCTAGTGCTCCCAAATGATGGAGGGGCTGAGGATGGTAAAATCGCTCTATAGATTCATAGGCGGTAATTACAGCACTCAGCAGCACAATTACCACAATCATCACCCCTGCCAAATCTTCCAAGCGAGCAAAGCCGTAGGAAAATCTTGGTGTTGGCTTGCGCCGTGATACGAAAAATGCCACACCCAAGGGTACAGCAGTCATGGCATCCCCGACGTTGTGAATCAGTTCTGCCAACAGAGCGACACTACCAGAAAGCCAGAACACCACTCCCTGCAAAATTGCAGTGAGCAGTAAGCCCACCAATGACCATTTCACTGCCCAAATTCCCCGCTCAGAGCTAGCAATTTCCGGATCGATGACTCCGTGGGTGTGGGTATGACCATCATGGTGGTGATGGTGGTGATGGTGGTGGGGTTTCAACTCTGGTCTAGTGAGTTGAGATACATCATTAGTTGGGATAGATGTAGGCAGTTGTGTCATAGTGCTTATCTATAGAGGACATCTGTCTGAGGATAGTTGTGTCAACTTACTACATTTTTCTACTTTTTCACTGAACACTTCATTAATGCCAACTTTCTGAGTTTACATTGATGAAAAAGCAGATTGAAAGCAAGCTTTAGCAATAGCCATAACAGGTGTCATTAAGCTCATCTCACGACTTGCATGACGTGAGATTGCACCCTAGAAAAGGGTGAGCGAAAAAAAGGGTGGGGAGCTGGGGGAGCTGGGGGAGCTGAGGGAGCTGAGGGAGAAGAGAGAACTTATAATTTTTGGATACTTAGTTAGGAAATCCCACCCAAAATTTCGTTCACCCCCTAGAAAAGCGCCGCTATGCTCAGGTGTGCTAGCAGCAAAAGCAGTAAAGCATCCCTGTTGGGTATAGATATCCTATTCTTCGAGAAGTTGAAGAAGACATCTATGTCAAGTGTCAGAAAAGACGCAGTGTACTAATCACGCCTTCAGGCAAATGACCATTCGCCCCGACTTAACCCTGACTTTTGACGGTATCTTTTTAGTCGAGGTTAGGAGCCAGGAGTCAGGAGTCAGAAGAATAATGCCGTTTGATGATAATCCATACTCATTACTCATTACTCATTACTCATTACTCATTACTCATTACTTCTTCGGTGACTAGATTTTAGGACGTACCGTGAAAAGTCAGGTTGTGCTATGGCGTAGTCCAAAGACTTCAAGCTTAGTTTAGTGGTAAGCTATCTCTTGGAATAATCAAAAATCCCAACTTTTTTAAATATATAAATTAAATAACTGATTTAAAAAAAACATTAGTTTTATTTATAGGTTGGTTTGACTTATTCTTTTATAGAGTGCTGCAAAAATAACTCTTTTGATAGATGTGAATAATAGTCAAACCACCCAGGTTGAGGATAATACTGGGACAGGCAATCAGAAGATTGTCTCCAAATCCTTTACAGATCTGGATGGTTTCAAAGATTTTTTTGAGTATCAAGGGAAGGAAATAATACAACTCAGTCCCGGTTCTCTCCAAGCTGAGTTTTTGTCAATTCAGGTTGGCAACTTATATGTAGTATCTAATCAGGCGAACCAAGGGGTTCAATTTTCCGGTGATGGTGTCAAGGAATACATATCTTTTGCCATACTTTGGTCTGAGAAGGAAAAGGAATATTACTCCTTCCTTCACCCTGTCGAGCCTCAAAGAACTATTTTTGGTTTCAATAACACCGAAGCCCACGAAATATTTCCTCAAGGTGTAGCGTTGACACATATTATCATCCCGGTCAAAACTTTTGATGCTTATGCAGACCAACTACAACGCCACGATCTAGATGATAATTTCCGGAGTAAAAATCATGTCAATGTCTTGCCAACTGGGATGAAGGAAATTAAAGATTACCTGAAACAACTGGTGTGGTTAGCAGTCAACCAACCAACATTCTTTCAACAACCTCATATTGAAAAACTCGTTGCTGATGATTTCCTGCCTTTGTTGATTAGTAACATTCCTACTAAGTTAACTTCTAAGTGTTTCCTTAAACCTTCTCGACGCTCTAAGTTGATTATCCAAGCAGAGCAAAAGATGTTAGCAAACTTAGAAAAACCTCTAACCCTAAAACAGCTAGCTCAAGATTTAGGATCTAGCAGTTCTGCATTGTTGTATGGTTTTAAGGACTTATTTGGCATAAGTCCCATGCGCTATCTCAAGGTGCAACGACTTAATGCAGTACGACAACGCCTAAAGGCAAGTGCTCCAGAAAGTTGTACTATAGCCGTCCTCGCTGGTCAATTTGGTTTCTACAGTCCATGTCATTTTACTAAAGATTACAAGACCATGTTTGGGGAGTTGCCTTCAGAGACTTTGCAAAAGACAGCAACAGTTAACTAAGATTTAACGCATGATGGAGGTTATTTTTACCACAAAGGCACAAAGTACACAAAGAGAAGATGCGATCCCGATGTGTCGTGATTGATGAATGGTTAATTTTTATAGACCGATTACCGATTCCCAAATCATTTCTGGGAATTTAAAAAATTTTGTACAACTTGCTCAACAGGGCGAGATTGGTTGTCAACTTGATAATTCATTTGTTGCATTGCTTCTGCGGAAATTAATCCTGCAAGTTGATTGATAGTATCTTTTAAATAGGGATATTTTTCTAGGGTTTGCTGATTAAACACTGGCACAGCTTCATAAGGAGGAAAATAATTTTTGTCATCTTCTAATATGACGAAATCAAGGATGGGTATTAAGCCATCGGTTGAAGTAGCATTACCTATATCAATTTTCTTCCCTGCTAAGGCTTTATACATCAGTCCTAAATCGAGCTGTTGAGGAATATTCTTAAACTTGAAGCCATAGGTTTTAGCTAATCCTGGATATCCATCTTCCCTATCCAAAAATTCATAACCAAATCCTGGTTGCCATTGAGGAGAATATTTAGGGTTTGCTGAATAAGTCTAACAAACACAACCCTAAGATTATGTGGTTATTTAACTTGGAAGTAAAGATAACTGCTTCTTGTTGATAATTACCCCAATAATAATCTTCATTAATAATTGACTCCCCAAAAAGCTATGTCTTTTTTGAAAACACAAAAAAAGGCAAAAAAA
>JAAHGL010000123.1 GCA_010692635.1 Symploca sp. SIO2C1
CTTTGATGGGAAATCCCTGAGTAACCTTGGGGAATGGAAGTGCTCACCCACGAGGATAAATGCTTCATTCCTTCTTACTTGTTACTTTTTACTTGTTACTTGTTACTTATTCAGCAAGCCCTAAGTAGGTTGGGTGAAGCGGTAGCGTAACCCAACAATCCTCGCATATTGCGTTGGGTTTCACTTTGTTCCACCCAACCTACAGTTTTAGTTGTATCACACCACTACGGCACATCCCTCACGGGATTTAGTATGATTACTTCTGAGGACTTGGTGGTTCAAGAGATTGTATAGGAGCATCCAAAAATGGTGGTACAGATTTGTCTAAATTTTCTTCACCCTCTGCTGTAACTTGTTCAACTTCACTAATAAGAACAATTAAAGTCAAAGGTTGCTTCATTTTGTTGGAGATAAACTCCTGTAACAACCCTACTTGCTTGGGGGTAATTTTTTGATCAGTCCAAACACTCAAATAAATTTGTGGTGGATTAGTTCCCCAATTAACCTTAGTATCAAGCAATTTACCCTGCTGACCAATAGTAACGGTTTCTTTGACCAACTTTTGTTTGATTGCTGCTTCTAACCGGACATTTCTCACTAGCTCCCAAAAACTTATTCCTAATAACAGTACTAAGGGAAAGCTAAGAGCCGCAGTCCAAGCTAAGGCACGACTAAATTGAGTGTAACCAGCAGTAATAAATAACAACATACAGGCTAAGGTAATGCCGAGGAGGTTAGTTAGATAGAGAACTAAAGCACCCACGGCAGATAGCCAAATTCCTTGGGATAGGCATAAACCTACCACACATAAAGGAGGCATCAACGCCACAGCAATGGCTGTACCTGCCAAAGCATCACTAATTCCTGGCCTAATCTTGGCAAAACCACTGATAGCTCCAGCAGTAATGGCGATTGCTAAATCTACCAAATTTGGTTGGACACGAGCTTGCACTTCTGAACCAAATTCAGGAATTCCAGTTACCAATCCCATCATACAGGAGAGACATATAGCAATTAAAGTAGCACCAGCGATCGCTAATAAGGATTGGCGAAACAAATTCACTTCACCTTCTAATGCTCCAAATGCCAAGCCTCGCAGGGGTAGCATCAAAGGAGCAATCAGCATTGCGCCAATAATCACTGCTGTGCTATTGCTAATCAGACCTAAAGTAGCAATTATGCAGGCACTAATAGTTAGAACTACGTAGTTGGTGTTCCAACTAGCGTCTTTAAGTAACTCTCGATACAGTCTTTGTTCTTGTTTTGCGGTTGGGGGTTGAGGTAAGAATTTGCGGATGGTTGCCGTTAGTCTTTCCATAGGTCAAACCAAAATTATTACTAGTGCAGAGGGGCCGAAATCAATACTGCTCGGTTAAGAGAAATTATCGGTTAAAAAGCTGGGGGAGCTGAGGGAGCTGGGGAAGAGGGATTAGGGCTTATCCGAGCAGTATTGGGGTCGAAATAACCCACCAGTTAAAAAAGGTTAAAAAACTTACTGTACAAGCTTTCTAACCTTGTCAGGGGGTTATGGGTGGGTTCTGCCTTTTGACGAATTGCACTAGAGTGTCCTAGGGTTGGGAACAGTATCCTTAACATCATCAATCCCTTAGCTGCAGCTGATCTTCGTATAGAAGATTAGTGGTACGCTTGAAATTACCATTGTTAAATTTACTTAACTGTACAGGTAGAATCTATTAAAGCCTTTAACCCTACATCTAGAGGGTGTTCAATCTAGTAGTGAATAACCGATAATAGGTACATTAGTTCTAGTTAGAACCATGGTAGAGTCAATAACTCAAGATGTAGACACAAATAATACTCCAACAGGCGGTATCTTTGCTCGCCATGAAACCTTTCATCCTCGGTTTGGTTGGCTCAAGAAGGGATTTGATCGCGCCTCTAGCGATCGCGAAGTCTTCCTGCGAGATGATGCTACTGTAAGATTGGGCATCGGGAAGAACATGGTGCGATCGCTTCGCTATTGGGAATCTGCTTTTAAGTTACTCAAGAATGATCAGCCCACAGATTTTGGTAAACAAGTCTTGAGCAACAACGGTTGGGATTCCTATCTTGAAGATCCAGCATCTCTGTGGTTACTGCATTGGAAGTTGTTAGAGCCCCCTTGTTTCGCTACGGCTTGGGATTTTACCTTTAACTATTTTCGCCCTGTTGAATTTACTTTTGAGGAGTTATTCTACCAACTTTGCGACTATCGTGATCGCGTCGTTCCTCGAATTGCCGATTCCTCTGTCAAGAAGGATGTTAGTTGCATCCTAAGAATGTACGATTGCGATAACGGGCGACGATGCAACGCTGGCATTTAGGCAAAATGCCTACAACGGGCCAAGGGCAATCCTGTAAACTGTTTGTAAGTTCTATCATGGTATAAGGTTTCCTTTTCAATACAGAATGGAATCCAAAAAGCAGCGACGATCTGTAGGAGGTGAAGCACTGCTTTTTGTGTTGAAAGCCTTGTCTTAGATTTGATATGGCTTGATGCTAGGGTCACAAACAAGTTTTAAACCCAGCCTAAAGTTATCATAAATGTAAACTTATTTTATGTAAAATGTTAACATTTAAGTTAACTAAATAACTTAAGCTTTTTTAACTGAATTTAGATGTATGGGACAGGCAGGCAAAGCGCTTAGACAAGTACTAGAAACCTACAGCATCAGTCAAAGCAGTCTTGCAACTGCGTTAGGAGTTGACCGTCCTGTAGTATTTCGTTGGTTTCATGAACAAACAGATCCGACTGCTGAAACTGTTGCAAGTATTGTCGGAGTACTCCGGGAGATTAATCCGATCGCAGCAAGGGAATTTATACAGTACTATCTAGTCGATCTAACTCAGGATGCAGAACTGGATCTGGTAGCAACTTCAAGTCAGGAATTGCCGAAGTCTGACACAGTGGATGTATCTACTCTTTCTAGACTTTTAAAAAAAACTACAAACTCGTATAAATATCTTTTTTTTATTTCAATCTTAGATATTTTAGAGAGACGACAGTTTGATGGGTTATCACCAATAAGTTTCAAGGAAATTGTTATTGAAATACTGGCTAATGCTTGGTATTCCCATACCTACTTCAAGCTATCTTTTGGGCGACAGGATAAAATAGCTAATAAATTAGACTATTTAAATATTGATATTTCTGATACAAAAATAATCTTTCAAGATACAGATAAAAGACATTTACGCAGAACTATCAGCAATAAACCAATAGATGATATTGTCTCTAAACTAAAAAGATATGTGCCATTCCTATTGATTAGACCATTTTTTGAACAAGAACTAAAGATAGCAAAAGCTGGTAGAGAAAAAAGAACTAACCCTGGTGAAGATGAACAAGAAATTATAAATTTAGCTGAAAAATTATTTGATTTTAAAAAACCTTTGTATCACTTTGATGCAAGTCTTTATAAAGATTGCAGTGCGGTAATTTTACATCCTGAATGGATATCATACCTAGAAAATAACTATTCAATCGTTCGTGCTTGGGTATGCTGGGAATGGCTCAAGTATATGCAGCAACGTAACCCTAATGTCCCTGCTGTTGCCAATAAGCTGTTCCCGCCTCAAGAAAGAGGCTCTCTGAACAATCAAAAATCTTACTGGAAATTGATTTTAAAACAGAACAACCTACAATGTATTTACTCTAAGCGGACTCTGTCTTCTTCTGTTTTTTCCTTGGATCATTATTTGCCTTGGTCATTTGTCGCTCACGATCAGCCTTGGAACTTAATCCCAACTTTTCCAGAGATTAATTCATCAAAATCTAATAATCTCCCTGCTGATGACTACTTTGATGAATTTGTCAATTTACAGTATCTAGGTCTTTCTGTATCAAAGGGAATCATGGGAATTCAAAAATGGAGCAATTATGTTGAACCTTATATTGCAGATTTAAAAATTTCTGATCAAAACAATCTTCTTAACTTACAAATACTTAAATCTGCTTATCAATCTACTCTCACACCTTTAATGTCTATAGCCATAAGACAAGGTTTTACTAGATGGTCTTGCAGGGAGTAGCTGAAACTACAGCCAATGACTAAGGTGATAAAACGAATTGGCAACAGCTCTAGCCAGCCAAGCCTAGCAATACTACCGGACAACAGAAGTTATATCGATGCGAGTACTGTCTGCTTCCCATCAATGTGTCCTTCTCCGATTTCTAAAACCATCAATCCATAAGTTATTGCTTGGCACACGTAACCCAAACTACCTGTACTAAAATTACAGCGCTTCGCGCTGTTACGAGGTACAGTAAAATCGACGAGGAAAAAATCTATCAAATTTTGACAACTTATTCAGGTGTACCTCATTGCAGCGGTAAGCGCTGTATCCCTGAAGATGAGATAAGCTCCGAAGCTGATAAGAACACCGATTCAGTATTCCTATTTACGCTAAAATCGACATCTCAGGGCGAAGCATTCGGACAGCAAAACTAGAGTTTGACCAGATAAATTATCGCCCGAATGCTTCGCCCCTACATCTAATTCTGGTTAGTAAATCGGTGTTCTAGCTGAGGTGCCGAAAGCCGAAAGCTAAACTAGTGTATACCAAGGAGAAGGCAACAGTAGCCAAGGATTTGTGCCATGACGATGACTACAGTAACAACTCCAGTAGAAAATTCTCCTATCGTGTTGCACCTAAAACCGATAATTGATCTGACAGATGAGGAGTTTTTTGACTTCTGTAAAATTAATCGAGACTTACGCATTGAACGCACCGCTACAGGAGAATTGCTGATTATGCCCCCTACTGGTTCGGAAACCGGAAATCGGAATTTCAAATTGATTCAGCAATTAGCTAATTGGACTGATACTGATGGTACAGGGATTGGTTTTGACTCTAGCACTGGTTTTAAGCTTCCTAATGGTGCAGAGCGATCGCCTGATGCAGCATGGGTTAAGCTAGAACGGTGGAATGCCCTGACTCCCGAACAACAGAAGAAATTTGCTCCCATCTGTCCTGAGTTTGTGGTGGAGTTACGTTCTCCTTCTGATAACTTGGAGCCGCTTCAAACTAAGATGCAGGAGTATATTGAAAATGGGGTGCTGTTAGGATGGCTGATTGATCGCAAAAATCGGCAGGTTTACATTTATCGTCTAGGAGTGGCTGTGGAATGTCTGGATAATCCAGCTACTGTTAGCGGTGAGTCAGTATTACCTGGATTTGTGCTGGATTTAAGCAAAATTTGGTGAATTTCAACAGAGCGATTGCCTACGGTAATAGATAATCGTACTATTAGTAAGACAATTGCATCCTTTACCTGCAATGTGCTGTATGCGATCGCTTCCTCTCATTCCTCTTCAGATAGTGACACCACCTCTAACTCCGCTTCCAATTGCTCAATTGTCGGTAAACTTCCTTGCAAATTTTCAGGTAAAGCATCCTGTAATTGATAAGTTGAAACACCAATCGGTTTGTTCACATCCTGTAGAGCATATTCTACGAGTATTTGATTCTTGGTCTTACATAAGATGTACCACTGGCGCTCTGCTGTATCTTTAACTTTATCCAACAGGACACAGTTATGGAACCAGGGAATTTGTGCAGCAAGCTGCTGCACAAATATTTCATCTGGGTAAGCCTGAGCAAATGCTCGCATATACTTGAGATTGCGTGATGAAAACCCCTTCATTTCTGGAAAAGCTTGCTTTAAATCCTTTGCCAGTTGGTTAATAACTTTAGCACCCCAACCCTGCTGTTGCTGTTGAGAGAGAATCTCCCGTCCAATCTGCCAGTACAGCAAAACTAATTCACTGTTTACGGCTAGTGCTGCTCTAATTTGAGCGCTGCGAATCTGTTCTTTTAATTCCTGTAAAAAGTTATCGTAGCCTGTAGGTAATAAATTATCCCCCATAGCCCCAACCATCTCAATCCAGTTAATTTCCTATGATTACTCCAAGACCAAATCGTGAGGATTTTTCAGAACGAAACCGCTATCTTCTTTAATTAGATCTCCTCTACAAGCTATAGGAAGACGTTCTTGATAAGCTTTGATTGCTAGAATATATTCATGGTTGAATAGTTCTGTCTGGATTTTACGCAGTTTGTCGATAACTATACCAAGAATTACGATATTTCCGCTTAATTGGTCAGGATTGGGACTGTCAATTTGGATCACCGTCCCCTGAATTTGAATATTTGGTACAGCAGTAATCAGTTCGCTGATAATGTCGAGTTGCGATCGCTGTTCTGCTTGTTCTAGAGTTTCCATTAATTCGTACATCCGACGAGAATAATCGTCAAATTCCTGGTCTACAGGAACATAAATTTTTAACTTATCTTGAGGAAAAGCATCCCGCGTCCAAACAGAGACTTTATCAGGAACGCGGTTAAGTTCATGCCATCCGGTAGCCTGCAAGTAAGTTTCTATAGCTAAGGGTTGAAGATGGCTGAGAACTTCACCATCACAGACAATAGCTTTCATAATGCTCCTCCAGTTGCAATACGCTGCATCAAGGTTTTGAGAGTATCAACGGTAAAGATTTGTTGGCGCGGTATAGAAATGGTGACGTTAACTTTATTGGGGGTTTCTGGCATTCCTTGTAGTGACATCCAGTAAGCACAGTGTCTGAGGCATAGTTCCGTTTCTGATTGTTGTACCCAATTATTGAGATTGTCAGGGATCAAGACGACAATTAGGAGTCGGGGGGTAAGGATTTTTGATTTTCTTAGTTCATTGTAGTTCTTGAGTTTGAGAGGATATCGAACAAATTCTTCACTAACAACATCAGTTGAGGTAGACTTTACCTGAATTTCAAGACGAGGTGGATAGAGAGAATATTGTGTTTCAATCCCAGAAATGATAATGTCTATTCCACCAACATCTGTAGGTCTAGAGGATTTTTGGAAAGAGTAACCTGCTGCTGAGGTAACAGCATACAAATAAGCATAGCTAAATTCTTCTTTTTGGGTATTAAGATCCACATTCAGTAGTTCCTCTACAATCTGGAGGAGAATCCTACCAGAGTTTTGTCATTAAAAAGCTTTGCAGCTCCAGTTAGCCTGAATTGACTTATGCCGTTGTCCGAACAGTCTAGTAAACCACGTCCCATATACCTCGACTACCACTCAACTACTCCTGTTGATCGCCGAGTTGCCGATCGCATCTACTATTACATGACGGAAGAATTTGGCAATGCTAGCAGTGTAGATCACTCCTGGGGCGATCGCGCGGAAGAAGCTGTCAAACAAGCTGCTAAACAGGTGGCTGAGTTAGTTGGAGCTCACAAGCGAGAAATCCTTTGGACATCAGGTGCAACTGAGAGCATTAATCTGGCAATTCAGGGTAGTTTGTCTGCCAATCCAGAAAAACTTCACCGGATTGCACTGCTGCCCCTGGAACACAAAGCTGTTCTCGACACCTGCCATATTCTACAGAAACGCGGCTGGGCAGAACTGATTTACCTCCAAGTCGATTCTCGAGGAAGACTCAACCTCAATCATCTAGAACAAGTTTGTGCAGAAGGACTCTCCCTCATTTGTGTGATGGCTGCCAACAATGAAATCGGTAATATTTACCCAATTCAGGAAATCGCTCAGATTGCTCAACGCTACGGTATTCCCTTCTTATGTGATGCCTCCCAAGCTGTAGGGAAAATCCCTATCAACTTTGAAGACTGGGGAATCACTTATCTAGCCATCTCTACCCATAAACTCTATGGTCCCAAAGGTTCTGGCGCATTAGTCCTTAGGAAAGGACATCACCTAGAACCAATTATCTTTGGTGGCGCTCATCAGCAACGAATAAGATCCGGAACTCTTAATATTCCTGGTATTGTTGGCTTAGGAGAAGCCTGCCGCCTGCGTCAACTGGAAATGGCAGAAGATGAAAAAGCGATCGCATCTAAGCGAGACAAACTTCAAAGCTTATTGCTAGATACAATTCCTGACTTAATCATCAATGGAGATACCACCTCCCGCCTTGCAGGCAATCTCCACATTTCCATCCCCGATATTCCTAACAGTGCAGTTATTGCCAGAGTAAGATCTCAACTTGCTATCTCCACTGGTTCTGCCTGCTCATCAGGTATAGAAACTCCTTCTCATGTTCTGCAAGCACTCAATTTAACCTCTGAAGTAATAGAAGGAGCATTACGTATTGGTCTTGGCAAATTTACCACAGATGAAGAAATAGACAAAGCAGCAGAGATTCTCTCCACTGCTGTCAGCAATATTCGCCAAGCTATGCTTACTAATGAATAATTAATAATTTAGGACTTACGCACCGTCACGGAATTATGTCATCCTGAGCGGTAGCGAAGGATCTCCAAACGACTCAGATGCTTCACTATCACCTCAGCATGACAGTTGAATGCGTAAGTCCTAATTTCGTCAAAGTTAGAGTGATTAAGCTCTCTCTAAGGGAACAAGTCGGGGATCTCAACCCAAAGTAAAGTAAAATCTTTTGTACACCTAAGTAGGTGACCATAAATAAACTCATATGGGCAGGGCTGGTTTTCAAGCAATAAAACTGTCACATAGCAATCACCTTACGTCAACCTGCCCCTACAACTTTACTTTCGTTTTTTTCATCTACCTACTTGGTATCCTAGGCTCTGCTTACCCCACCAACCTTATGCTTTGCGACTACCTAGTACAAATCCTCACCGCCCGCGTCTACGATGTTGCCCAAGAATCTCCCCTGGAATATGCCCCGAACTTATCTGCACGGCTGAATAACAAACTTCTGCTCAAACGGGAAGATATGCAGTCCGTCTTTTCCTTTAAACTGCGGGGTGCTTATAACAAAATGGCGCAACTGCCGCCGGATATGTTAGCACAGGGCATCATTGCTGCATCCGCTGGAAACCATGCTCAAGGAGTTGCCCTTGCTGCCCGTCAGCTAGGAACCCCGGCAATTATCATTATGCCGATAACTACACCTCAGGTTAAGGTAGATGCTGTTAAAGCTCGTGGGGGAGAGGTAGTATTACATGGAGATACTTTTGATGATGCCTATGCCTATGCCCGTCAACTAGAGGCAGAAAAAGGTTTAACCTTTATTCATCCCTTTGATGATCCTCATGTGATTGCCGGACAGGGAACCATCGGTATGGAAATTCTGCGGCAATATCAGCAACCTATCCACGCTATTTTTGTGGCAATTGGCGGTGGGGGATTGATTTCTGGGATTGCTGCATATGTGAAACGCTTGCGTCCCGAAATCAAGATAATTGGGGTTGAACCTGTAGATGCTGATGCCATGTATCAATCCCTCAAAACCGGGAAGCGGGTGCGATTATCGAATGTAGGTTTATTTGCTGATGGGGTTGCAGTGCGGGAAGTTGGAGAAGAAACCTTTCGCCTGTGTCAGGAATATGTCGATGACATCATTCGCGTGAATACTGATGCCACCTGTGCAGCAATCAAAGATGTGTTTGAGGATACGCGATCAATTTTAGAACCGGCAGGAGCACTTGCGATCGCAGGAGCAAAAGCCTATGTCGAACAAGAGCAAATCCAGGAAGAAACACTGGTTGCCGTTGCCTGTGGTGCTAATATGAACTTTGATCGCCTCCGCTTTGTAGCTGAACGGGCAGAATTCGGGGAACGCCGGGAAGCTATCTTTGCTGTTACAATCCCCGAAACACCAGGTAGTCTGCGGAAGTTTTGTGAATGCCTAGGCAAACACAATCTCACCGAGTTTAACTATCGTATATCTGATGAGAAAGAAGCCCATATTTTTGTTGGGGTGCAAATTGCCAACCGTGCTGATGCAGTAAAGATAGCTGAAGCCTTTGAAGCTTGTGGGTTCTCAACTGTGGATTTAACTGATGACGAACTGACAAAATTGCACTTGCGACATATGGTAGGTGGACGTTCCACCCTTGCTTGCAATGAATTACTCTATCGTTTTGAGTTCCCCGAACGTCCTGGTGCTTTAATGAAGTTTGTCGGTTCTATGAGCCCTAACTGGAATATCAGTGTCTTTCACTACCGTAACAATGGGGCAGATTATGGGCGAATTGTCGTAGGGATACAAGTACCTCCTCACGAGATGGAACAGTGGCAGGCTTTTCTCGATACCCTAGGTTATCGTTATTGGGATGAAAGCAAGAATCCCGCCTACAAATTGTTTTTGGGACAGGAAAATTGTACGCCTCCTTTGCCTTATCGGTAAGCTACCGGACATATACAGCGGTTTTCATCTAAGTGAAGTACAGAATTTGTCGCTTGAAGGCAGAAGTAAGATGTACCTCATTAAGCTGCAAAGTGCTGTATAGTATCAAGTCCGGATAATCACTTATAATTCCCTTCTACCTTGCAACCTTCTTTCTTCCCTTCTGCCTTCTGCCTTCTGCCCTCTGCCTTGTCGCAACTAAAGTGTAAGTATTCAACCGAACTTGATATAACTTGTTATGATTAATCTTCGACAGTCAGTTCATGAATGTTCCAGGTGACTCCTCCCAGAGCAGAGTATTTTACACCTTGAATGCGATCGCGTACTGCCGCTAGAGACAGAGGATTCACTAAGTAAATCATCGGTAAATATTCCTGAGTCAGGCGCTGGGTTTCTCCGTACAGCTCCTTGCGCTTTTCCTTATCCAACTCTTGAGCAGCGCTTATGTAAAGCTCACTAATTTTTTGCTCCCAATCAGCCACTTCCCTACCAGTAATTACTGGTTGTCCCGTTTGGGGTTTTTGATTAAAAGTGTGCAAACCCCCTTCTACCGACCAGACATTAGAGCCACTATTAGGTTCATTGCCACCAGTAAAGCCTAGCAAATAACACTCCCAATCCAGAGTGTTGGAGAGTTTATCAACAAGAGTGCCAAAGGCAATGGGATTCAAATCTACCTGAATACCAATTTTACTGAGGTCTTGTTTAATTTGAGCTGCCATTGCTTCCCTTGTCTTATTTCCTGCATTGGTAATCAACACAAAGCGAACGCGGTTACCTTCTGCATCTAGAAGTTGTTGCTGAGCATTGTATTTGAAACCAGCACTGGTTAGCAATTCCTTGGCTTTATCAGGATTATATTCATATACTGGTAAACCTTCCTCTGGCGAAAGATAATAAGGACTTTGGATCGAAATTGGGGAATTTTGCAATTCTCCTAGTCCTCGAAAGGTATTATTAATCATCGTTTGGCGGTCAATTGCATAGGCAACCGCCTGCCTGAATTCCACAGTATTGAACCAGCGGGATTTGATGGGATTAACTAGGGGTTTCCCGTTGCGGCTACCTTGGTTGAGATTAAAGGAGATAAAAGTTGTACCATAAGCCGGACCACCATTATCAATGACAAAATTACCTTGTTTTTCTTGCCGTTTGAGCAGGGAAAAGTATTCTGGAGAAACAGCAATGTAATCTAAACCTCCAGAACGAAACTGGAGTAAGGAAGTATCTTGGGATTCCACAATTTGCCAGATTATGCGCTCAATATAAGGCTGCTGATTACCTTCCTCATCTCTTTGCCAGTAGTAAGGGTTGCGCCGGAAGATTATACGCTGATTGGTGAGGTAACTTTCGAGTTGGTAAGGACCATTGACAATAATTTGCTCAGGGGGAGTATCGACTCCCCAAGTAGAGAGAAACAGGGGTTTGCCATCTGCGTCTTTGTTCTCCACAAACTCCCGTAAGGTATGGGCTGGTAAAATCGGTAGACCGATGCTACCTAAAAAGGGTGCAAAAGGCTCTGGTACTGTAAATTCAACCCGCCTATTATCAAGTTTGCGTACAGTTGGCAGTTTCCGACTTTGTCCAACCCGAAGGATATCTCGAGCATCTGTGGGAATTTCTTCGTTGAGGTAAATATCGTTGTAGGTAAAAACTACATCATCTACTGTAAGAGGCTCTCCATCCGACCATTTCAGTCCTTTCCGCAGGGTAAACTCAATTTTGAGCTTGTCCTGAGAAATTTTCCAGGATTGAGCAAGAGCAGGTTCAGTTTCTCCAGTTATAGGGTTTTCAGTGATTAACCCTTCGTTAATCAGCACAAAAACATTAGGGGATTCCTGACTAAGAGCATAATTAAAGGTCTTGGGGTCACTGAGAATACCACGAACTAATTCAGGTATTTGGGCGGCTTCAGTTTCAAATTGAGACAAGCTACAGGCTGAGAGTACGATCATGCAAACCAAAGCCAGCATTAGAATTAGCCAACGACGCCAAGTTACAGTAACAGTATTAGAATACTTAAACATTTCCATCTACAAATATTAGTTACCAACCAAAGTCGAAAGTAAGAATGGGAAGTTCGATGCCCTCAGAATCCAATCCCATAACCAACTTTATCATCAAGACTTCTATTTATGGAAACAAGCAGTACTAAAATTTTTACTAACTAAATTTAGAATATTTGCCTGGTTAAAAATTAATTTTTTCCCTGATAATTTCCTGGTTTCTTAATTCAGATATTCTGGATTTTGAGTATCTTAACTGAAAAGATGAAAATCTCTAGTGCAGCGCGGCAAAAGTAACTGACCAGTTTGAGATCGTTAGAATCCTTACTCTATAAGCATTCTAAATTCTAAATTCTAAATTATAAATTCCGCGCAGCGGCACTAGTGTCTCCGCGTCTATTTTCAGATTAGAAGGCAGGAGGGAAGAAAGGTTGTACAGTAAGTTTTCTTCCCTCCTGAGTCAAGTAAAGTTGAGTAAGATATTTTATTAAATCACAATAAATAGCAATTAATCATAACAAATTTACTAACAATCGTAACAAACTTGCCAATATATCGTCATATTATAGCGAATGAACATTCTAGTTGTGCTATCTTTCAGATAACTTGATAAAAACTTTATCCTAGTTGACCACAAATCAAAGCTCGTGTGAAGTAACCAATTCAAAACTGTTTTTCAGATTTCCCAATAGTTCTGGTCTATTGAGCACAATTGCTGAGAATCTTTATTGATTAAGGGGTGATAATGCAAATGTTGTTAATTCGTAACGTTGTTCAACAGGCAATTTCTACCGGTTATTTGACTGTAGAAGCAGAAGAGCAATTAAGAAAATTGCTTGCCCAAAAAAATGCTCCGGAAGACTTGAAAGCTTTTATGGTACTACAAGAAGCGGCAATGATGGGTCAGGTAAAGCAACAATCTCGTGAACTGCTTCACTCATGACCTCAAGGGGTGACAACAAAGCTAAAAACAAGACAGGGTCTGGGGTGTGGTAAAAATAAATTTACCTATCACTGCTATGTGAGCCTCCAAAACCAACATTTAGCTGATGCAAAGGTCTTTTCCTCTTTCCTAGTTACAATTCCCAGAATTCATCGGCATAATTGAGAAACAAATAAGCAGTCTGCTGCTTGCTCCTATGCCTGGTGATGATGATGCTCAACTTAACTGGTTATCAACAAATCAACCAAATCTATGCCGGAACCCGCACCCTCGTCTATCGGGCTACCCAAAACACAACTGAGCAACTTGTCATAATCAAAATCCTGCGCAATCGTCACCCCAACTTCAATGATTTAGTCCGGTTCCGTAACCAGTACATCATCACCCGTAATCTTGAACACCCAGGGATTGTTCAACCCCTGAGCCTAGAACGCTACGGCAACGGTTATGCTTTGGTAATGCCGGATGATGGTGCGCTCTCCCTACTGGAATATTGGGAACAGTCCCCTAGTGATCTGAGTGAATTCCTCACCATTGCTATTCAACTAGCCGAAGCTCTACATTATCTTGGTCAACAGCGCATTATTCACAAAGACATCAAACCCGCTAACATCCTGATTCACCCGGAAACTGGTCAAGTCCAGCTCATCGACTTCAGCATCTCCAGTTTACTGCCTAAAGAACAGCAACAATTTATTAATCCCAAGGGCTTAGAAGGAACCCTTGCTTACATTTCCCCCGAACAAACTGGACGGATGAACCGAGGTATTGACTATCGCACGGATTTCTATTCCCTCGGTGTCACCCTTTACGAAATGCTCACAGGAGTCCTGCCATTCCAAAGTAATGACCCGGTGGAGTTACTTCACTGCCACATTGCCAAAGTTCCCTTAGCCCTCGATGATCTCCTTAATGCTCAGGGCGACCCCTATCCAAAAGCAATCTCTGAGATTATTCTCAAGTTGATGGCAAAGAATGCTGAGGAGCGGTATCAGAGTGCTTTGGGTTTAAGACATGATTTAGAGCGATGCTTGCAACAATGGGACACATCAAGGGCAATTGAACACTTTGAGCTTGGAGAACGGGATATTTGCGATCGCTTCTTCATCTCTGAAAAACTCTATGGACGGGAAACAGAAGTACAATCCTTACTGGCTGTCTTTGAGCGAGTTGCTCATGGTACTTCAGAAATCATGCTGGTGGCAGGGTTTTCTGGCATTGGTAAAACTGCCGTAATCAATGAAGTCCACAAGCCAATTGTCGAAAAAAGAGGCTACTTCATCAAAGGAAAATTTGACCAATTCAACCGCAATGTCCCCTTTTCTGCTTTCGTGCAAGCCTTTCGCAGTTTGATAGGGCAACTGTTGGGGGAATCTGATACTATCCTCGCGACTTGGAAAGAAAAAATCTTGGATGCTGTTGGTACTAGTGGACAAGTAATCCTGGAGGTGATTCCGGAACTAGAACGTATCATTGGCAAGCAACCAACTGTGCCGGAACTCTCTGGTAGTGCTGCTCAAAACCGCTTTAATTTGCTCTTTAGCAAGTTTGTGCAAGTTTTCACGACTAAAGAACATCCCCTGGTCATTTTTCTAGACGACTTGCAATGGGGAGATTTAGCCTCATTAAGCCTATTGAAACTGTTGCTCAATGAATCAGAAGTTAAGTATCTACTGGTGTTGGGAGCCTATCGGGATAATGAGGTCTTCCCAGCTCATCCTTTGATGCTGGCACTGGATGAACTCCATCAACAGAACACAATAATTAATACGCTCACACTGACACCTTTAGCAGAAGTCGATATTAATCATTTGGTGGCAGATACATTACTATGTTCCACTGAAACTGCTGCTCCTTTATCTGAGTTAGTCTATCAAAAGACGCAAGGAAATCCATTCTTTACAACCCAGTTTTTGTTGGGGTTGCATAGGGAAGGTTGCATTGTTTTTGACTCCCCTCAGCTCCCCTTTAGTAAGGGAAATCAAGGGGGATGGCAGTGTGATTTAAGCCAAGTGCGACAACTAGCGCTGACGGATGATGTGGTGGAATTTATGGTGGGGCGATTGCAGAAGCTCTCGGAAGCCACCCAGAACATTTTGAAAATTGCTGCTTGTATTGGTAATCAATTTGATTTGGCCACATTGGCGATAGTATGTGAGCAAAGCCAAGAGGATATTGCAACAGATTTGTGGCACTCTCTGCAAGAAGGCTTGGTGATTCCGGAAACCCAAACCTATAAGTTTTTCCAAGGGAGTAATAGCGCGGTTGAGACAGCCAATGACATCACCGTTGGCTATCGTTTTTTGCACGATCGCGTTCAACAGGCTGCTTATTTTCTGATTGACGCAGCACTAAAACCAGAAACTCACCTCAAAATTGGTCGTTTACTACTCAATAATTTATCAGCCTCAGCTATCGAAGATGCTATTTTTAATTTAACAAATCAACTAAATAAAGGACATTCTCTAATCGACGATCGTCATGAGAAAGATGAACTGGCACGTTTGAATCTCATCGCAGGTCGTAAAGCTAAAGCTTCAACAGCATATCTGACCTCAATTGATTACTTCAATTCAGGAATTAAACTTCTTGAAGATGGCTGGTCTAAACAATACAATCTGACTTTATCTCTCTATCTGGAAGCGATTGAATCGGAATATATTAGTACTAATTTTGAGCGTTCCAAAGTCTTAGCTGATATAGCATTAGAACAAGTAAAATCTCTTTTAGATCGCTTAAAAATTCACGAATTGCAAATCCAATACTACATCGCCAAAAATCAAAGAAAGAAAGCTGTAGATTTAGGGCTTGATGCATTAAAGCTCCTAGATATTGAACTTGATGGTGTGTCTCCCGAGGTAACTGATATTGAAGCCTTGGCAGACTTGCCAGAGATGATAGATCCCTATAAAATTACTACCTTGCAGATTTTGATCACAATTGTTTCTGCAGCTGTTGTTGTCGCTCCAGAGTTGTTAATTCCCATTGCTTTTAAGTTAGTCAATATTTGTATCCACTCTGGTAATTCTAGATTGTCTGCCTATGCCTATGGTTTTCATGCCTGGATGTTGTGCAGTTCCTTGCAAGAAATTGATGCTGGATATCGCTTTGGTAAATTAGCTATCCAATTATTAGAAAAATTTAATGCAAAAGAAATTAAATGTAAGGTTTATCAGCAATTCAATGTGTTTGTTCGTCATCGAAAAGAACCGCTTGAGGCAATGAAAGAATTAGTTGAAGCAGTTCAAAGTGGTATGGAAGTAGGTGATATAGAGTACGCTTGTTATGCCGCACAAGATTATTGCATATTACAGTTTTTTATCGGCAAAAATCTGGAATTTTCCCTACAGGAACAGGAAAAATATTTCAAATTAATTTGCCACAACAAACAAGAATTTTCAATTGATTTTACAAGTCCTTGGTTGCAGCTAGTGTCAAATTTGTTGGGTCAATCTGTAGATAGATGTTCTCTGAATGGGGCGTTTTTTGATGAAACAGAAAAAATACCTGCCCTGAAACACATCAATGATAGTATCTCGCTTTTTCCAATTCTGCTTATAAAAACATATTTAAACTACTTATTTGGTTTTCATGAAATAGCAGTTAAAAATGCCATATATGCTGAAAAGCTCCAAACTGGTTCTAACGGCTTTATCTATTACCCTGTTTACTTATTTTACTTTTCCTTGGCACTGTTAGCATGTTGCTTAAAATCTGAGCATGAAGAACGAAAAGACTTCATAGAACGTGTAAATTACAATCAGAAAAAGCTTGGCGATTGGATGAACGATGCACCATTTACTTATCAGCATAAATACAATCTTGTGCAAGCAGAATATCATCGTGTTTTAGGTGAAAAATTAGCAGCCATAGACTTATATGATCGCGCGATCTCGGGAGCCAAAACCAACGAATTTATCCAAGAAGAAGCCCTCGCCAATGAACTAGCAGCCAAGTTTTATCTGGAGTGGGGCAAAGAGAAAATAGCCGCCACCTATCTGCAAGAAGCCTACTACTCCTATGCCCGTTGGGGAGCCAAAGCCAAAACCGATGATTTAGAACAGCGCTATCCCCACTTGCTACAATCAATTCTTCAGCAAAACACACAAACCCATAACTCCATCGAAAGCCTAAGTCTCGTCAATTCTCAAATTTCGGTTCATTCCTCTGCAAAAGCTAGCACCTCTGGTAGTACAAACATCAATAATACCCTGGATTTTGTAGCTGTCCTCAAAACATCTCAAGCTCTTTCTAGCATTATTAAAATCGATGAGCTACTACGCCAACTTACCCAAATCATTCTGCAACATTCGGGAGGCGATCGCTGTGCTCTAATTCTGCCCAACAGCAATGACCAATGGTTTGTTGAAGCCATTGCCACAACAGATACAACAAACCTCTGTTCAGTACCCTTAGAAGGCAATCTTGACTTTCCCATCAAACTAATTCAATACGTCAAAAACACCCAAGCAGCAGTGGTGATGGATGATCTTGATACAGATTTACCGATTATTGACGACTATCTCAAGCAGCAGCAACCCAAGAGTGTGTTGTGCCTACCCATCCTCAATCAAAGTCAACTGATTGGTATTCTATACTTAAGCAATCAATCTACCAGTGGGGTATTTACAAGTGATCGCATCCTTGTGCTCAATTTACTTTGTACTCAGGCGGCGATTTCCCTCAAGAATGCTCGACTCTATCAGGCAGTTCAAGATGGCAACACCTTACTCAATTCCCTATTGCAAACCTTACCCGATCTGTTTTTTGCCAAAGATTTACAAGGGCAATATATTGCAGCCAATGAAAATGTAGCTCAATTATTGGGGAAATCTATTGGTGAGATCCTTGGTAAAACTGATTTTGATATCTTCCCCCTAGAACTTGCCGAAGTAATCATTACAAAAGACCAGGAAATTATCACTAAAGGTGTTGCAGAACGCTTTGAGGAGATTTTCCCCAAGAATGGCGAAGACTGCACCTATTTGACCATTAAAACCCCTCTGCGAGATGCCCAGGGGAAGGTGATTGGCTTAATTGGTCTGTCTCAAGATATTAGCGCTCGCAAAGCGGCTCAAGCTTTTTATCGCTGACTATCCTTCCTGTTTTAACATAATTCCTGGTGATGATGATGCTCAACTTAGCTGGTTATCAAGAAACCAACCCAATCTATGTGGGAAACCGTACCCTCGTCTATCGGGCTATCCAAACCACCACTGAGCAATCCGTCATCATCAAAGTTTTGCGGAATCCTCGCCCCAATTTTCATGAGTTAGTCCGGTTCCGTAACCAATACATCATCACTCGTAATCTGGAATATCCAGCCATTGTTCAACCCCTAGCTCTGGAACGTTACTGGAACGGCTATGCTCTGGTGATGCCGGATGACGGTGCGCTCTCCCTGCTGGAATATTGGGAACAGTCCACTGGTGATCTGAGTCAATTCTTCTCCATTGCCATTCAATTGACCGAAGCTTTGCATTATCTGGGTCAACAACACATTATCCACAAAGATATCAAACCTGCTAACATCCTCATCTGCCGCGAAAACCGCCAAGTAAAGCTTATCGACTTTAGTATCTCTAGTTTACTGCCCAAAGAACAGCAACAACTGGCCAACCCCAATGTTTTGGAAGGAACCCTGGCTTATATCTCTCCAGAACAAACAGGGCGCATGAACCGAGGTATTGACTATCGAACGGATTTTTACTCCCTTGGTGTCACCCTCTACGAACTCCTGACAGGAGTTCTGCCTTTTCATAGCAGTGATCCCATGGAGTTACTCCACTGCCACATTGCTAAAGCTCCTTTACCCCTTGATGATCTCTTAGATACTCAGGGTAACCTCCATCCAAAAGCAATCTCTGAAATTATTCTCAAGTTGATGGCAAAGAATGCCGAAGAGCGTTATCAGAGTGCTTTGGGTTTGAAGCATGATTTGGAGCGATGTTGGCAACAATTGAAAGCCATAGGAGAAATTGCACCATTTGAGCTTGCAGAGTGGGATATCTGCGATCGCTTCCTTATCCCCGAAAAACTTTACGGACGTGAGGCGGAAGTGCAAACTCTGCTCGATGCTTTTGAGCGTGTTGCCAATGGCAATTCAGAAATGATCCTAGTCGCAGGGTTTTCTGGTATTGGCAAAACCGCTGTCATCAATGAAGTCCACAAGCCAATTGTCGAAAAACGGGGCTATTTTATCAAAGGGAAATTTGACCAATTCAACCGGAACGTTCCCTTTTCAGCCTTCGTGCAAGCCTTCCGCAATTTGATGGGGCAACTTTTGGGGGAATCCGATGCCGCTCTTGCGATTTGGCAGGAAAAAATCTTGGATGCTGTCGGTACTAACGGACAAGTAATCCTGGAGGTGATTCCCGAACTCGAACATATCATTGGCAAACAACCAAATGTACCGCAACTCTCTGGTAGTGCTGCCCAAAACCGCTTTAATTTGCTCTTTGGCAAGTTTGTGCAAGTTTTCACAACTCAAGACCATCCCCTGGTCATTTTCCTAGATGACTTGCAATGGATTGATTCAGCCTCATTAAACCTATTGAAACTCTTGATTAATGAATCGGAAACTGGCTCAGAAGCACAATACTTGCTGGTGTTGGGAGCCTATCGGGATAATGAAGTGTTTCCACTGCATCCGTTGATGTTGACCCTAGATGAGATTGGTAAACATGGAGCAACATTGAATACCCTCACGTTAGCGCCCTTAAGCGAAATCGATATTACTCAGTTGGTAGCTGATACGTTGTTGTGTACTGTTGAAATTGCCACTCCATTATCTAAGTTGGTCTATCAAAAAACCCAAGGGAATCCATTCTTTGCCACCCAATTTTTGCAGGGACTCTATGCTGAGAATTGCATTGTTTTTGATCTCCCTCGGTTTCCCTTTACCAAGGAGGCAAGTCAAGGGGGGTGGCAATGTGATCTAACTCAAGTGCGACAACTCGCGCTGACGGATGATGTGGTGGAATTTATGGTAGGTCGGTTGCAAAAGCTGCCTGAGGCAACCCAGAATGTTTTGAAAATTGCAGCTTGTATCGGCAATCAGTTCGATCTACAGACATTAGTGTTGATTTGCGAACAGTCTGAAGAAGAGGTTGCCACACATCTTTGGATTGCATTACAGCAAGAATTAGTTTTACCGATTAGCGAAGCCTATAAGTTTTTCCAAGGAGAGCAACCAGACGATGAAGTAGCAGAAATATTTGCAATTAGCTATCGTTTTTTACACGATCGCGTACAACAAGCCGCTTATTCCCTAATTCCAGAAGACCAAATACAAATCACTCATTTGCGAATTGGCAGATTGTTACTCAATCGCACTTCATCCAGAAATATCGAAGATAATATTTTTGATATTGTCAACCAAATTAATCTAGGTATAAACCTCATTACGCAACCGTCTGAGAGGTATCAGATCGCAACACTCAATTTCACTGCAGCGAAAAAAGCAAAAATAGCAACTGCTTATGCAGCTTCCTTAAACTATTGTAAAAATGCCTGTTTACTACTCCCAAAAAATTGCTGGCAGGAAGACTATAAATTTACTCTATTTTTGTATGAATTAGCGGCAGAGAGCGCTTTTTTGAGTGGTAACATAAGAGAGGCACAAACACTAATAAATACATTAAGTTATAACACAATTAATATTTTAGATCGAGTTAAAATCTATGAAATTCAGATTCAAATTTCGATTTCCCAAAAAAGAACTTTAGAGGCTATTAAGATAGGAGTTGATTTTCTTTCTAATCTGGGTATGACTTTACCGGAGAGTCCAGATGAACGGGATGTTAAATATTGCTTATTTGAACTATCGAGAAAGTTATCACAATCTCACCTTGCATCGTTAGCTTCTTTACCAATAATGAGGGATGAAAAACAGCTAGCATTAATGAGAATTTTATCTGCTCTGCTCAATGCTGCTTATTTGGGAATGCCTAATTTACTGCCAATTATTGTTGCCAAACAGGTCGATTTGTCTGTTACCTATGGCAATACAGATATTTCGCCATCTGCTTATGCCAACTACGGTTTAATTCTTTGCAGTGTTGCTGATGATATAGAGCAAGGAGCTCGCTTA
>JAAHGL010000124.1 GCA_010692635.1 Symploca sp. SIO2C1
AAAGTGCAAGAAAATTGAGCTCATCAATGCAATTTCCTTGCATCTTCTTAACCCATAATCCCCTTTAAAGACTATTCTAAACTCCTAAACTCCTATTCTCCTGACTCCTGACTCCTGACTCCTGACTACTTATTCAGCAAGCCCTAAGTTAGGAATCTTCTCCTACTGCTAAATTCCCTTATGCCCCACCCTCAATGCGATCGCCAAAGAACTGGACAAATAACAAATAACAAATGACAAATGACAAACAAGTTTGCACTTTAGTGCAAATATTCAACCGAACTTGATATTAGAAATCCTCCACAAAATTTTACCTCACCCCAGAAGAAATTTAGTAGATTAAATAGTATGAATTAAGAAAATTGTTATTAAAAGTTAATTGAGATGAATGGGCTATCAAACTATCGCAAAAGCATTCTCATTTTAATCCTAACTACCGTGCTTTCTGTTCCCTTGCTTTCCTTCTATACTCCCCAAGCTAAGGCGGAATTTCTGGGAAAACAGATTGGGAATTGGTTTCGCCGGGAGCGCAAACAAGGGAGACCCTCTGGGCGATCGCGGGGTGGAGCGATTCGGGATGAATCCTGTATCTCTCGCAACAGCAAGCCTTTAACGGCTCTAGTCCCGAAAGATAACTTAGGGACAACTATTGCTGCTCATCCTACGTTTTGGTTTTACCTACCCTTAGGTCGTTCACAGACAGTTACACAAGTAAGATTCGTGCTGCTCAATGAAAATCAAACCCCTATCCTCGTACAAAAGATGACATTACCGGATGCGCCAGGGATTGTTAGCGTGAAACTCCCAGAAACTGAGCAGCCGTTAGAAGTTGGCAAACGGTACAAGTTGCATTTGCAAGTGCTGTGCGATCAGTCCGATTTTTCGAGAAACCCATGGGTTAGTGCTTGGGTTGAACGGATAGAGGAAAGTTCCGAGCTGGTTTGGCAGCTAGAAACCTTATCCCAATCTGAGCAATACCTTGCTTTCGCGGAGCATGGTATCTCTCAGGAAGCCCTAACTCAGCTAGTTCAGTATCGCTCTATCTATTCAGAGGATTGGCGGAATCTGTTGGCATATTTTGAGCTAGAAGAGGTTGCCAATTCTGGGATTACTCAACTGAATCCTTAGTCATTGGTCATTGGTTATTGATCATTGGTCATTTGTCCTTTGTAAACAATCTACTGGCGCGACACGACTAAAACTGTAGGTTGGGTGGAACGAAGTGAAACCCAACGGAATATGCTCCATTGTTGGGTTTCGCTATCGCTACACCCAACCTACCTAGGGCTTGCTGTATAAGTGTGGAAGCTATACCAGAATTGGGTTTCAATGATTTTGGGGAGAAATAAGTGCAAGGAAATTATACCTTTTGGCTCAAAAAGCTTGCACAATGGAAAAAATCTGGGAGCTAATCGAGGGTTCATTCACTCATTACTCATTACTCATTACTCATTACTCATTACTCATTACTCATTACTTCTAAAACCCGAATCCATCGACTTATTCAGCAAGCCCTACCTATTCCACCATTTTAGGCGTGTCACGACACTACAACCAAAGCAGGAATTGCACCTTTTTGAGGGTTTAGGATGATAGGCAAGATGTCTGTTCCACAAGAAAGTGATGATTGAATGTGGTGCAAATTAGATGCGTTTTAGCTTACCAAGGATTACCTATAATGGTGAAGGCACTCCAGTAATAGGGATGAGTGAGGTCATGGTCTCCCAATTGACCTAACTCAGCAGGTAAAGGAATCTTCTGATCCCCATAGACTAACTGACCCTCTTCCAGACGGATTTCCCCTTTGAGCATCGCCAATTGGGCTTGGCGTAGAGCTTCGGTTTTAAAGCGGGATTCTCCCAAGTTGTGATAAAATCCTCCCATCAGTGCCAGTGTGCCATCATCGCTGACTGACCACAAACTGCCCAGGGCTGATTTGACACCAGCGAGTACCGCCAATCCAGCAAATCCTAACTCCGCCTCTTTATCCCCTAAAGCCGTTTTACAGGCACTCAAAACTAATAAATTAACCGGAGGGTTATTGAGCGCTAACTCACGCAACCTGTCAAGTGTTAGTTTTTCCTCTCCGAAATGAATATAGGAGTCGGAGGGTTTACCAGGGAGAAATGACCCGTGGGTGGCTAAATGGACAATGCCAAATGGCTGTTGGGAACGGGTTTCGGTAAGGTTTTCTTTGGTAAAGGCGTCGTTGAGAAATGATTTTCCCTCCCATAGCTGGGTGGTAATCATCTCCAACTCGAATGGGGTTGCCTTGAGGGAACTCAAGTCATTAAATTCTGATGCTCCCATCCCTAAGACTTGAGCTTGCCTCACATCGGTGTAGCTAGTATTGGCAAGGGAGAGGCTGGGCATTAAACCAACGCTGTAGCGTTCAATGACAAAATCTGTGCCATCATGGAGGGCGGCAAGGGGTACCGAACGCAAGCCAGTGTCTAGGAGAAAGACAAGATTATCGATGCCTAATTCTTGTAAATCGTCCTCTAGAGGAGCAACGAGCCACTGATACATCTGTTGGGAAGAAGTGAGGTAGCCATTGACCAAGATAGAATCGGTAACTGTTCGACGAAATGTCTTGGCAGTGTTGAGGACTTTGGCGCGGGTGGCTCCTGGTACCTGCCGTCGAATCGGTTTTCCTTCAGCCGTCACTAGTAAGAGTTCTAGCTGATCATTGTCTTGAGGAGGTAGGTTGAGGATTCCTGAGTTCTGGCTTACAGTCAATCCTTGAGAATTGAAGGGCAACAGGGGTGTTGGTTGTTGGGGAGTCTTAATTGGGAGAGATTTAGTATCAGGGGCTGAGATTTGTCGGGGAGCAGTGGTTGGCACAAATACTGCATAAATCAAGGCAGGTTTGATACCGAGGGCTGCTTCTATACGGCGCAGGCTTTTACGGGCTTGTGTGAGGGTAACGGTTGGAGTATCTTCATCCGTATCTTTACTGCTATTTTGACTAATATCGAGATAATCTTCAAAGGTATTGGTATAGGCTGCCTCGATTTCATCGAAAAAGGGATCAAGTTCTATGGAGGTATCTCCACCAACAAGTAGAGGGGCAGGGGGTTGGACTGTTGGGTTAATCAGATCAATGGGATTAATCAGTGGAGGTTGGTCAATACTAATGATTTGAATGTTACCTTCGGTGTGGGTGAAGGGAAAGGATTGAACCGGGGTAATGGTAGAATCACCACTCGTAATCGCTCCAGCCGTGCCGTTGGTGGTAGCATCGCCCACATCAAAGGGAATGATGCCGTTACCACCGTGACGAATTGTAATGTCACCGCTACCGTTACCGCCACCCGTAGAGATGCTGCTTAAAATGCCGTTTTGGTCAGTGAAAGTACCTATAGCTCGGAAAAATTGACCCGCAGTAATGTCTACTTCACCGCCTGTGCCATTAGCTCCACCTTGGGCATTAATCGAGGTAACTTGAATATCACCGATGGGGTCGAGGGTAACGTTACCGCCATCGCCTTCACTGCCGCTGCTGTCGATAATGCCTGTGGTGATGGCAATGTCTGCATCAATAAAGATGTTACCGCCACTGGAGTCAGAACTGTTGAGATTACCTGTTCTCACCTCACCGTTATTGCTGATTACGGTAATCTCTCGACCGGGATTAATAATATCGCCAGTGTTAATATTTTGGTTGGCTTGCAGGGTAATTGTTGCGTTATCTTCTCCCGTTAAAGTGCCGCTCGTGTGGTTAATTGAACCATTGGTTGAGCGCAAGGTTACTGGGTCAGAGAAGGTTACATCCCCTGCTAAGGTTATTGTGCCACTGCCGTCCGCACCTCCAATGGTGATGGAGGTAAAACCATTTTGTAGCAAACCCAGTTCTGTCCCAGTTAAATCTAGAATATTGCTGTTGCCTGTATCAGTACCGCCAATCTGAATAGCTTGGGTTGAGTTTAAGGGTTCCAAAAGTAAATCACCACTACCGGAGACATTACCTTCAAAGTCGATTTCATTTCCACTTAGGGTAATATTCCCTTCCCCTGAGTTGAGGGTGCTTAAGGTAAAGATGTCTGTTCCATCGCTGCCCGTTCCAGTAAAGTTGATATCCCCCCCCTTTGAAAGGACATCTTCCTGGATCTGAATGCCTCTGGTGAACTGACCGGTCCCAGTGCTACTGCCATCAAAAGTGATCTTCCCTCCTCCTGAGTTAACTATACCCAAGGTAAAGATGCCTGCTCCATCGTTGCCGACCCCAGTGAAGTTGATATCTCCCCCCTCTGAAAGGACATCTTCCTGGATCTGAATGCCTCTGGTGAACTGACCGGTCCCAGTGGTAGTCCCATCAAAAGTGATCTTCCCTCCCCCTGAGTTGACAGTGCTGAAGGTAAAGATCCCTGTTCCATCGCTGCCCGTCCCGGTGAAGTTGATATCTCCCCCCAATGAAAGGACATCTACCCGGATATCAATACCTCTTGTGAACTGACTGGTCCCAGTGGTAGTCCCATCAAAAGTGATCTTCCCTCCCCCTGAGTTGACTGTACTGGAGGTAAAGATCCCTGTTCCATTGCTGCCTGTCCCAGTGAAGTTGATATTTCCCCCCTCGGAAAGGATATCTTCCTGGATCTGAATGCCTCTGCTGAGCAAACCAGTCCCAGTGCTAGTACCAGTAAAAGTGATCTTCCCTCCCCCTGAGTTGACGACACCTCTGGTCAAGATACCTGTTTCATTTATGCCAGTTCCAGTAAAGTTTATATCTCCCCCCTCTGAAAGTACATCTACCCGGATGTCTATACCTCTGCTGAGCAAACCAGTCCCAGTGCTAGTACCAGTAAAAGTGATCTTCCCTCCCCCTGAGTTGACTATGCCGGAGGTAAAAATACTTGAAAAGCCGTTAGTGCTGGTACTACCGTTAACGGTGATGTCTCCACCCCTAGTTAAAATATCCTGATTGATTACAACTAGACCCTCACCGCTATTATCAATGTCTGCAATTAAGAACAAATTGAGCAAATCACGACCAGGAGTACTGTCGGATATCTGCCCATTGATGAAAATCGCGCCAGCTGCCTCTAATCTCAGGGTATTATTACCTGTCCCATTGAAATCAAGGTTTGTAGCTAGACTAATATTTCCCTGTTGTGCGCCTGTTGTCCCAGTCGAGACAACCACGGTAGCCCCACCTGTCAAAGCTGCCAAGAGATCACCAACCTCAATTACGGCATCATCAGCAATTGCCGTAAAGGGATTGGCCAGGTCAATTCCAGCAGTTGGCACGGTACTATCTGCAACAATGGTGACATTGTGAGGATCAAGTAGCCAAGTCCCCCCCAAACCGGCAGGCGCAGCAACATCGGCAGGATTTGTCACATCCAAAAATCCACTACTACTCGTTTCGACAAAACCGCCATTACCAGAATTTGCTCCACCACGAGCGCTAATATTGCCATAGATGCGGGTCGTCTCATCTGACCAAAGAATCACCCGCCCTCCATCACCATTACTCAGGGCATCCGCACTAATCACCGAATCACGATCAACAACCGTCACCTCAGCATTCGGGACTGTTCCCTGTCCCTTATAATCTCCCCCAATCCTGACATGTCCTCCACCATTCACACCGGAAGCATTAACATTAGCTCCAATTATGCCAACCTTGTCCCCTAAAACATTGACTTCTCCCCCAACATTACCCGAAACATCTAAACTACCAGAAGCGATCGCAACTCCTGCCTCTGAAGGAATTTGAGTCCCATTTGCAGTTTCTACCGTATGATCAGCATTAACCGTTAAGTCCGTCTCAACGTCACTTCCTGTTAGTAATTGAGGCAACGATAACGGCGTAATGGGTAACAAATTCCCTTGATTATCTGTCGGCAGTTCAATCTCTAAACCTAAAATTTGTCCAGTTTGAGTGAGTCGCACCAGATTACTTCCCGGCACCGCCGTCATGATAATATTACCGCCTGGGGCTTGCAGAGTTCCTGTATTGACAACCGTTCCCCCAATCAACGAAAGACTCTGCCCCGATGGCACAGCCAAATCGCCAGCATTGATAATTACACCGGGTTGCAATCCCTCAAATTTAAACCCATTGGGAGTACCAAATAACGAGTTATAGTCATTTACCCCAAAAGCATTAAACCAATTCTCATCAAAACCAATTCCTGTCGCCGTCGTCGCCGTGAAATCCGCCGGAACATTCAAAGTCGCATTATTCCCAAAGATAATCCCGGCTGGATTCATTAAAAATAGGTTAGAATTTCCACCTGTTACCTGAATCAAACCATTAATGATCGAAGCGTCACCCCCGACAATTCGCCCTAAAATATTCTGAATTCCTGGAGTTGAAAGAAAGTTTGCGGTTTGTTCAGTACTCAATCCAAATTGCTCAAACGAGTGAAATAGATTTGCCTCATCTCCAGACAGCGAACCGCCCTCAATATCAAAGCGGTTCCCATCAGATGTTACTAGTGTTCCCGTGCCATCTGCGGCCGGAATCGGTTGCGCCTGAACGACAACCCGATTGTGTAACCCTGATACCATCTCCAATGGTATCAAACCCATGAGCCATAGCAGAAGAGACAACCCACCAACACGGCATTCAAAGGATTTCATGAGTAGATTTTCCGATTGAACAAGCAACTCAGTTTTGGGTGAAACACTCAACACTGAGTTTTTTGTAGCATAATTTTATCAGGGCTGAATATTAAAATTTGAAGCCAAACGGTAAGAAATATGGAGAGCTTCAAGTCTGAGAAAGTCACCTTCTCCCCCCGTTAAGCCTTACGGCTATAACGGGGACTCCTGTCGGAAGAGGTTGATGAGAAGACTCGGTTTCTAGAACACCGATTCACTAACCCGAATTATATGTAGGGGCGAAGCATTCGGGCGATATTTTATCCCTCAAACCCTATTTTTTCTGTCCGAATGCTTCGCCCTGAGATGTCGATTTTGGCGTAAATATGAATACTGAATAGGTGTTCTAGAGTGTTGGTTCAGAAACCAGGTTTCTTTTTTAAGATCAGAAAAACTCCCTTGCGATCGCACATTAGTTTATGTCAGAAAACCGTAGACTTGGAACCCTCTCCCTTGCCGCTTTGCTGGTATCCGCCCATTATGGCTTGGGATTTCTCTTAGGAACTGCTGAGCAAGCATTGACTTTGGATGCAGCTGGCAGCCTTTACCCGATCTCCATTGCTTTGGGGACAATAGCTCTGTTAGTACTAGCAAAATTTTACTGGCAAGAAGTAGAGCAAATCTGGACATTTTTGGGCAAGCGCTACGGAGTAAGCGTGAAAATCCTGGTAGGATTGATGTCTTGGTGCTCGCTCATTGGTATCGAAGCAGTTCAGATTATTGCTGGAGCCTTTATTCTTAAAGTCTTAGGAGCGCCAGTGCTGCCTAGTATGGTAGCTTTGGCAACCTTGTTTATGGTAATTTCCTTGCTGCCAGTAGAGAAAGCCAGCTGGATTTTTCAGAGTTTGCTGCTGCTGAACTTCTTAGCTCTAGTTTATGGACTGTGTGCTTTACATGGTTTACCTGACTATTGGCACTCATCTCTAGAGTTTATTCCCTCTCTAGCACAAATAGAGCCACCGAACCTAGTAGGCATTTCTCTATCTACCATACTACTGGTTCTTATTGATATGAAGTATCAGCAATTTGTTGTCCAGGCAAGGGATCTACGCAGCCTTTATCAAGGCTGTCTTTTAGCAGCAGTTCTTCTGTTTGTACTTGCTTTGTTGCCATCATCGGTGGTAATAGCAGCTAAACATGCAGGAATTTTGCCCTCTGGCATTGATGGCAAAGAAACAATTCCCTTTATCCTGTCGTGGATTGGCGGTGGTACCAACCAACCAGTGGGGATGCTTCTGATTATGTCCTTAGTTGTTCCAGCATTGGGGGTTGGCAGCAGTGTATTGAGGGTACAAACTAAAACCATCTTGGATTTCGGTATTCTACCTGTATCTAACCCAAATCGGCTGTTAATTGCAACAATAAATGCCCTCTTCGGGTTAGGAGTTGCTTTGAAAGGTGGTTCGATTATCAATCTGATTGCGTCTTTTTATGCAGTTTATGTGGCAGCAGTATTAGTTCCTTTTGTTGCTTACCTGCTAGGAAAAACAGGATATTATCTCTTCTCTGACTTCAGCGTCAAACTTTCTTTAATCATAGGTAGCATGTCAGCCTTAACTACGCTAATTTTAACGCTAGTTCTGACTAATGTAGCAATTTTTGGTAGCGCTGAATTGACTATTATGATGATGGGAATCGGGTTCGGATTTTTAGGTTTGTTGGTTGGTCACTGGAGTTCAAGCTACTGGATAATGGATAATTGATAATTGATAATTGATAATTGATAATTATCAATTATCCATTAGCTATTAGCCATTAGCTTTGAGCGTGTTTCTTCAGAGCTTTATACATTTCTGGTAAGCGTTTGTAAATAGCACTTGCTTTGAGATAGAGTTTGTTGGAAACTGCTGGGTTACCAGAGACGATGGCTCCTGCTTCTACCTTATTGTGAATACCTGATTTGGCTGTGGCGATCGCACCATCTCCAATTTTACCCTGATTAGCAACTCCTACTTGACCCGCAAGAATTACTTGATTGCCAAGGGTAACACCACCAGCTAAGCCAACTTGAGCTGCCATAGCACAGCTTTTCCCTACCTGGCAGCCATGAGCAATATGTACTAAATTATCTATCTTTGTATTGTAGCCAATCCTAGTTTCTCCCACTGCTGGACGATCGATAGTAGTGTTGCAACCAACTTCAACCTGATCTTCTAATACCGTGTAGCCAGATTGTTCCATCTTGAACCAGCCTTGAGGGGTTGGCACAAAGCCGAAACCTTCGGCACCGATAACAGCACCGCTATGAATCACACAATCAGAGCCAATCTGGGTCCGTTCGTGGATAGTACAGTTAGCATGTAAAATAGTGTGATCGCTAATTTGTACCTCTGGGTAAATTACGACATTGGGATGAAGACAAACCTCATTGCCAATCTTCACTCCTGCTTGAATCACTACATGGGGACCAATGTAAACATCTTTGCCAATTTCAGCCGAGGGATCAATGACAGCGCTGGGGTGGATTTGGGGAGCCGGATGGAAAGGCTGGTAGAAAAGTGCGATCGCTTGGGCAAATAATAAGCGAGGGTCTCTTGCTACAATCCAAACAATCCGTCGTTCAGTAGCTTGCTTTTGCAGTACTTCATTCTGAGGCAAAATCAAGGCACTAGCACTAGTTTCACTCACATAAGTAGCAAATTTATCCCCTTCTATATAGCTAAGAGTTCCAGTAGTAGCATTGTGAACCTGAGCTACTCCGATAATTTCTGGATCAAGTGCCGTTTGAGAAGAGAGGCTATTACACTCAGCAGCACAGCCGAGTTTGGCTAGGATTTCACTAAACTTCATGATGTTATTGAGAATTGCTAATGGCTAATTGCTAATGGCTAATTGCTAATGGCTAATTGCTAATTGCTAATTGCTAATTGCTGAAGAAAATCAGTGAACTTTGTCAGATAAGGGCTTCAAACGTTTGTTTTTCTTGCTAAGTGCCGTGGAAATTGTACCGATGGGCTCAAAACCCTTACACTTTCGTTGAGATTAACTCAAAACTTGTTACTTTTTACTTGTTACTCGTTACTTTTTACTCTTTCCTCCCAATCAGGAAGTAAGTAGTCATTTCTCCCTTACCTTTCACAGGAATTTTACCTCTTTCCTCAAATAAGAATTTATTTCGTAAGCGTTCGTAAGTAGCAGCTGTTAGGTGGATTTTACCTGCTAAACCGTGGGACTCCATACGGCTAGCGGTATTCACTGTATCACCCCACAAGTCGTAAATAAACTTTTTGATGCCAATTACTCCTGCTACCACGGGTCCACTGTGAATGCCGATCCTAATGCTAAAGGTTTGGTTATTGTTAGCGTTGAATTGAGCAATTGCCACAAGCATATCTAGAGCCATTTTAGCGATCGCTTCAGCATGATCTACTCGTGGCTTTGGTATTCCACTGACTACCATATAAGCATCCCCAACTGTTTTAATTTTCTCTAAGCCATGCTTTTCCGTTAGCCGATCAAATGCCGAAAAGATTTGGTTGAGTAGCTCTACAAGTTCAATTGGACTCAAAGAAGCAGCGATTTGGGTAAAGCCCACAATATCAGCAAACATCACTGTAACCTCAGCAAAATCATCTGCAATGGTTCCAGGTTGCTGTTTTAGGCGTTTGGCAGTCGGTTCTGGCAAGATATTGAGCAGCAGGCGTTCAGTTTGTTCCTGTTGATTGCGCAATGCTTCTTCTGCTTGCTTGCGTTTAATAAATTGACCGATTTGGCTACCAAGATTAGCCATCACCTGTAACAAGTCTTCATCAAGGTGCTGAACCTCGCGGTTGAAGAAAGTCATAACCCCCAAAATGTCCCCACCACCTTGGATAGGGAATCCTAAGGCAGTGCGCAATTGCCCTTGGAAGGGAGACTCCGAAGGCAGAGATTGATCATCATCTACTTTCTCACCAACCCATTGGGGGGAGCTGGTGACCCAAATACGACCGGGTAATCCTTTTCCAGGAGCAAAAGTTGTTTGCCAATAGCTCTCAATACACTTTGGGATGGCAACAGATGGTTTTACCCAAATTTCTGCACATCTTAGCAGTTTAGAAGCAGTTTCACCTTTCTCACTATCCACAGGTATCCAAAGCTCACCTAAATCCCATTCTAGGCTTTCACAAATCCCCCGTAGGAGTTTGGGAATTGCTTGGGAGAAGGTGGCGGATTCTGAGAGGATGCAAGTTGTAGTATATTGAGCCGCTAAACGTTGTTGAGTTCGCTGGCGTTCGGTGATATCCCGACCAACGTAGATTAAACTTGGTAATTCCTCTAGCTCTGTTTGAATAGCTGAGCAGGAAAAGGAGATGACTAATCTTTCTCCAGTTTTGGTCTGACAAAGTACTTGAATATTATTTAATAATGTATTAAATAATGGATGTTGTTGACTTGCTTGTTTGATAAATCTTTTGTCACTAATAATCGTAAAAATTGATTGACCGATTAATTCTGTTTCTCTATATCCAAATAAATCTAAAGCTGTTTTATTTGCCGTCTTAATTTTGCCTGATGGTGTTGTTACCAATAAGATGGCAGCCATTGAATGAATAATTTGATTAATGTACTTTTGTGAAGTAGCCAAATTATTTGCCAACAGACTATTTTCATTGGATGCTTGCACTAATTTTTGCTCCAACATCATCCTTTCTGTGACATCTTCTACAAAAAAAAACAAGCAATTTTCTTGATTTTTTCCAAGAGTTACATAAATATCAAAATATAGTGCAGAGCCCTCCACCGTAACTCGTCCAATGCCTTTTAAATCGAAACTCTCCTGTTCTCCTTCTAGTACAGCCATTAGGAAATCTTCAATACCAATCAACTCAGGAAAGCTATCAGTGATATGCTTTCCCACTAAAGGTTCATAAGGATCATCAACAAATCGTTTAACCGCTAGTGATGTTTCCAAAATCAGCAAGTCCTGATTCACGAGTAGGTACTCTATGTGAGGTGGAACGATGAGCTGGTGTGACAAGGGACTCATGCTGCTTTCTCAATTGTCTCCCTCAAATAATAGTAGGGCGTGTTAGCTCCAGCGTAACTCACCCTTGCTGGGGTGAGGTGAAATTTACACTGGCTTCAAGAAAAAGGAGTCTTGCAACTTTCTTTCTTCCCTTCTACCTTCTGCCCTCTGCCTTCTGCCTTGTTTTCACCAAAGTGTAAGTATTCAACCGGACATGATATAAGTCATGAGCTTTTTCGCCTGGGATGTTAGTCTAGTGGGACACAATTTTGTCGTGTATTCCACCCAATTGGCGACTCTGATAAAGAGTTTCGCAAGCCGCAATGAAAATTAGCCCGAAAAGTCATCGCCAAGCATTTTTAAGTGCATTAGTGACAACAGTAGGAATTTTGGCGGCAGTTTTGGTGCTGGAAAACGCAGAAACTCAACGGTTCCTGGAACAACAGCGTGCTGATGCTCTCAATCAACTCAGTACTGTGCGAGCACATCTTGAAGGAGAAGTTAACTCCAGACTTTTACTGGTTGAGGTTTTGGTGAGTTATGTTTCTGTACATCCTGATATTACTCAAGATGAATTCGTTGAGATCGCAGCTCCTCTGTTAAGTCGATATCCAGGAATTCGCAGTATTAACTTAGCAAAAGACTCGGTTATTAGCCATATTTATCCTTTAAAAGGTAACGAGCAAGCTCTGGGGCTAAATTTAGGGGCAACTCCCCAGCAAAAACAAGCAGTAGAACGAACTATTGCTTCGGAACAATCAGTTATCGCTGGTCCGGTAAACTTGGTGCAAGGAGGAGTAGCGTTCATTAATCGTTCACCTATTTTCCTTTCATCTCCCAATGAAGCTTCTAAGGATAAAGTTTATTGGGGGCTGGCTAGTATTTTGGTAAGTAGTGATACTCTTTATCGAGAAGCGGGACTGCTAAGGAAATCAGCTGAGTTGCAATACGTACTGCGTGGTAAAGATGGCTTGGGAGCTCAAGGTGAAGTCTTTTTTGGCGATGCGGCAATTTTTCAGCACGAACCCGTTATTCTCTCGGTAACATTACCCAATGGTTCGTGGCAGTTAGCAGCCATTCCCAAAGGTGGTTGGTTGTCAAGTGCACCGATTATTCTCTGGTTGAGAATTGGTGGAGTTGTACTCGCTCTTGTTGCTGGTAGTTCGATCTTTATTTTTGTTAGCGAACCTGTGCGGCTTCAGTTAGCAGTAGAACAAGCTACCGCAGCGTTAACAGAGAATAAAAGTAAATTGAAACAGACTAATGCCAAAATGAAAGCTTTGAACAAAGCACTATCTCAAAGCGAAAGTCGTTTGTCTAAGTTCCTCGATGCCATACCTGTGGGTGTAGCAGTGCTTGATGCTCAAGGCAAACCCTACTATATCAATCAGAAGGCACAAAAGCTACTAGGAAAAGGTGTTGCACCAGAAGCAAGTCCCGAAAAAATTGCTGAAGTTTATCAATACTACCTAACAGGAACTAATCAGCTATACCCAGGGGAAAATTTACCGATTATCAGAGCCTTAAAAGGCGAACTTACCACAATTGATGATGTCGAAATTCATGCCGGTGGCAAAATTATTCCGATAGAAACCTGGGGAACACCTATTTATGATACCTCTGGTAAGATTACCTATGCGATCGCTGCCTTGGTTGACATCACTGAACGTAAACAAGCTGAAGCCGAACGACAAAGATTTACAGAGGAAATGTTACAACTCAACGAAGCCTTTGCCCGTTTTGTCCCTCGCCAGTTTCTCCAGTTTTTAGACAAGAAAAGTATTGTCGATGTTCAATTAGGCGAGGCGGTGCAGCAGGAAATGTCAGTATTATTTTCTGATATTCGGGACTTCACCACCCTCTCAGAAAGTATGACCCCCCAAGACAATTTCCAATTTATAAATTCTTATCTTTCACGCATGGGACCAGTGATTACTGAACATCAGGGATTTATTGATAAATATATTGGTGATGGGATTATGGCACTGTTTAGTGGTACAGCAGATAATGCCGTCCGAGCAGGGATAGCCATGCTCCGAGAGTTAGCTGAATATAATCAATATTGCCTTAAACATGATAGCTATAGCCCAATTAAGATTGGAATTGGTATCAATACGGGTTTGTTAATGCTGGGGACAGTTGGGGAACAAAGTCGTATGAATAGCACGGTGATTAGCGATGCTGTTAATTTAGCTTCTCGCATGGAAACTCTCACAAAAAAGTATGGAGTATCCTTGTTAATCTCTCAGCATACTTTAGGGCGTTTGCAGCATCCAATGGATTACAATTGTCGCTTCATTGAGCAAACTACAGTTAAGGGAAAGTCGAAAGCTGTGGCAGTTTTTGAAGTATTTGATGGAGATGAGTCAGAAATGAAACAAAAGAAGTTAGCTACTAAACGAGTTTTTGAAGAAGGATTATTTCTCTACTATAAGCAGGCTTTCTTGAAAGCCGCCCAAAGATTTACAAAAGTTTTGAGTATTAATTCCCAAGATAAAGTGTCTCAAATCTATCTAGAACGCTGTCAGCTGCAGATTAGAAAATCTCAATCAAGCACATCTCGACCCAGCTATTGTTGAAGTTAATAAGCATCTAATACATAAATAGGGTTTGCTCAAAAAGTCGATTGATTCGGGTTTTGAAGTAATGAGTAATGAGTAATGAGTAATGAGTAATGAGTGAATTACCCCTCGATTAGCTCCCAGATTTTTTCAATTGTGCAAGCTTTTTGAGCCAAAAGGTATAATTTCCTTGCACTTATTTCGCTTGCAAAATGCTTAAAAGCTTTGTTTGGCATAGCTTTCACACTTATACAGCAAGCCCTAAATACTTAACAACCTAAGCGAGAACAATCAATTTCGGTACTGAAACCGTCCAATCTTATCACTGCTCCCTGCTCCCTACTCCCTGCTCCCTACCTTCACTAGTCAATTTTCGATTTGGTGCAAGATCTCAGTAAAACAATCTTGCTCCCTAGATCAGTAAGTATCAACTTACAAAGCTTTGATATCTTCCCTCGACAATTGAGTAATTGCCATAATTGTTTCTGTATCCAAACCTTGTTGTTTACACGAACGAGCAATCGCTATTGTTCTTTGTTGGCTACCTTCTTCCCTACCTTCTTCCCTACCTTGTTGGATACCTTCTTCCCTAGCTATCATTTTTTCCTCTTCAATCTGTTCAATTTGCCATTGCGCCTCAAACTCTTGAGTACTCAAGATACTTGCTTCGTAACTCTTGTTGTCCATATAACGGTTGTATGCCGTTCTTTCTTTGTCTGATAGATTATTTACTCGCAAGGTTTCCTTGGCTTCTACCATTCCCTTGGCTCCAAATTCTTCCTTGATTTCGCTATTTTTCAGAAAATAGATCCATTCCTGTAAGGTGGTTTTCGCTGCTCCTTGGAAATTTCTCACTTTCAGCAGGTAGTATTCTGGGAAGATATCTGCTACTTTTTCTAGGTTAAACTTCCTTTCTTGAGCTTTGGTCAATTCTAGAGTATCTCCACTATTGACTCCAACGAACTCTGAGTTGAGACGATAAATATAGTCCTTACCCTTACCGAGGTTAAAGTAGACAATATTTACCGAGTAGACTTTCCTGATTTCACCGTACTCTTGTCCTTTTTCAAGATATTCGGTGACTAGCTGGGAGACACCGTAGAGCATACGATGAAAATAATCGAGTTGGGAGTTGTTTTGTACTTCGATGAGGATCAACTCCGAGTTGGCGGTTTCGGCAATAAGATCGACTCGGTTGCTTTTATCATCTTGAGTTTGTTGATTGCTTTCACTTTCGAGCAGGGTCTTGATGGTGATATCTTGATATAGTAACTCGCTTAAGAATCCTTCCAAGACTACATAATTAGCTTTATTGCGCAGTAGTCTTTTGATGGCCCAATCAAAGCGGATATGTTTGGCAGGCATGGTCAGTGTGCTGGTTTTACTACTGATATTTTAGCTAAAGCTGGTTGCAATTATGTCTTATACCCATTGCCTTGCTACCCTACAAGATAGCAATGCGATCGCTTAATTCTAGCTTTCAGTCAGGCTTATTCTGTCCTTGCCTTCAAGAAGAGTTCCCTTAAGATTTGCTTTGTCAAGATTCACATCTTGAAGAATTGCGTTACTCAGATTTGCTTTGTCAAGATTCGCCTCGTCAAGACTCACATTTTGAAGAATTGCATTACTCAGAATTGCACTACTAAGATCAGTACCATGAAGATTGACCTCTTGAAACATTGTCCTGCTAAAATTTGCTCTACTAAGATTTGCTCTTTTAAGACTTACCTCTTTCAGCACTGCTCTGCCAAGCTCCGCCTCTTGAATAATTGCACCGTCAAGATTCACCTCTTGAATAATTGCCCTACGAAGATTTACCCTACTCAAATTCGCTTCTTGAAGATTTACCTCGCGAAGATTTACTCTACTAATATTCGCTTCTTGAAGATTTGCACCGTAAAGGTTAGCTCCAAAGATATCTTGACATGAGAAAACACATTTTTTTAAATTTAAAAAGCTAAGGCACTCTAAAGCAAGAACTTTTTCATATCTTGTCCTCTCTCCTTTAAGCCTTGCTATCCAGGCACTAAAAACTTCAAGAGAAGGCCATTGAATCTCTGAAATTTCCTTCGTAACTCTCGCGCAAGCATTTAAAACAGCTAACAAAGCTTCTTCTGCATTCCGTGCTTGTCGCATTTCTTCATCAAAATTAGGTCTAGGTATCAGACGTTCCATTGGCATACCATGATTCAGCATAAACTCAATCAAACGACACAATGTCTGCTGCCAATTACCAACATCTGAGGGATTCTGCAAACGAATTTCATCACAGATAAAGCGAAACAAGTATTCATCCATTGCTGAAGCTCCGCAGAGAGTTGCCCAATTTACTAGAGCTTGAGATTCATCACAACCCTTGCGAAAGTTTTTCTGGCGTTCTTCTAACTCTTCATGAATAAGTTTTAACCCTAACACAATGCGTTTTGCTGTCAGATACTCCCCAAAACTCTTGTGAGTAAACTCAAAGGTTTTCTCCCTTGCCCTGATACCACCACTTTCCCGAAAGTAAAAGGCAGTTAGCAGACGAATGATGCTGTTTTTTGAGTCTTCATTAAAACTTTCCTGAAAGCGCTGTAAAATCCCTCCCAGTCCACTATTGTCGCAGTGGCTCTCAATTTCTCCAATAGTTGTTGTCCTACCATCCCCATGCCAGCAAGCTAGGGCAATTTCCTCCAGAATACCGATAAATTCGTATTTCTCAATTCCCTCAGTCACACGATACCCATGCTTTTCATACCCCCGCTCGTAAACTGCCTCTAGCAAATCTTCATAGATTTGATTCAGGTTAGTGTCTTCTGAGAATTGCAACTTATCCCGCTCAATGCTGAGAGCCACTAGATAATTCAACAACGGTTGAGTAGTAATCTCTAAGAGATTTTGCCTGTCTAATTCCGGTGGCAACCCACTATATTCTTTACCTTTAGCTTTACCATAAGATTGCCACCAAAGTTGCCGTTGATCCTGCTCCAGCAACTTTTGTTTATCAACATACTTTTGCCTCTCATCTTCTTTCACAAAATAGGGCAGAAGATACAGAAGTTGATGGGGTTTCCGGAACTTGCTGCGGTTTGCCTGCACTACTACTTCTCGCCCAGTAATCAAAACTTGGAAGCGAGTTTGACGCTGATTAAGTTGATTAACTTTAAGCCTGACTTCTTCTACAAATTCTCTAGCAGCTTCCGCCGCAATTTTGCCTTGCATCGATAGCTCATCTAAACCATCAAAGATAATTAATAATCGTGACTCACCATCACCTCTATCCAGAGGATTATGGGGCAAAAAACCTTCAATTTGGACAAACTCCCCCACTGCTTTAACCAAGTCATCAGAGAGTTTAAACAGGTGCAGAGGAATAAATAGCACTGGAATCTGCCCTTTTTTTGCCTGTTGCGCAGCAAAGATTTTGGCAAAAGAAGATTTACCGCTCCCCGGTCCTCCACTAATCAAACGTATGGCATCATCAGACTTAGCTTGCTGTAACCAGGTTTCCAGTTCTGTGTTTAAATCAATAACAACTTGCTCATTCTTTTTCTCTTCAATAATGCCTTGTTCCAACTTCTCCTCTGGCGGAACCTTAACCTCCCACTCATAGTAGGCTCTCAAGGGCACATAAACCTGTTTCAAACTGAAGGCTTCCAAAAACATGGGTTCTTCAACCCGCTTTTGGAGCCATGCTCGATAACGCAGCCATCCCTGCTCTCGTTTAGTGGCTTGAGTGAAGGGTGTATCCAGTACCTCCTTGAGGACAACATAATCTTGGGAATGCTTCACCCACTGATCATTAAGGGCAAAAACAAAGTAAGCTGGTAAGCGATCGCTAATTTTTTGTGCCTCAACCTTTTTCTCAACAAACTCCTCTAACCACTGAACAAAAGCAGTCTTAGTCTCTTGAACAATGGGCAACTGTTGAGGACGCTGGAAAAATTTTTGGTTAATGACTAGTTCACTACTTGCTAAGGATGAATCGAGTTGTTTATACAAAGCTTTAAGATTGTCGGGCTTCTTGAGCAGTAGCTCCCTATTTTCCTCTAACAAATTCTCCATAGCCTGAATCAGAGAACGGACAATCAACCAACCAGCAACTTCTCCAGGTTTTGCTTCCAATCCTAGAGATTCCAAAACCTCCACACCACTTTTTGCCAAGTCATCCCACTTAAGAAATGCTCCATTGATTGCTGCGTTTCCCAGGGAGATGAATAGAGATTTAGGGTTTACCTTAATATCTTTTTGCAATACTGAAACGCGCTTCTCGACTTGAATATCAGGTTCGCCAGACATAAAGTTGTTAATTTTAATTATGTCAAATATAAATCAATTCAGGCAATCGAACTAATAAACCACAAAGACACAAAGTTCACAAAGCTTCGATATCTTCCCTAGAAAGTTGAGTAATTGCCATAATTGTTTCTGTATCCAAACCTTGTTGTTTACACGAACGAGCAATCGCTATTGTTCTTTGTTGGCTACCTTCTTCCCTACCTTCTTCCCTACCTTCTTCCCTACCTTCTTCCCTACCTTCTTCCCTACCTTGTTGGATACCTTCTTCCCTAGCTATCATTTGAGCTTCTTCCATCTGTTCAATTTGCCATTGCGCCTCAAACTCTTGAGTACTTAAGATACTTGCTTCGTAACTCTTGTTGTCCATATAACGGTTGTATGCCGTTCTTTCTTTGTCTGATAGATTATTTACTCGCAAGGTTTCCTTGGCTTCTACCATTCCTTTGGCTCCAAATTCTTCCTTGATCTCGCTATTTTTCAGAAAATAGATCCATTCCTGTAAGGTAGTTTTCGCTGTTCCCTGGAAATTCCTGACTTTCAGCAGGTAGTATTCTGGGAAGATATCTGCTACTTTCTCTAGGTTAAACTTCCTTTCTTGAGCTTTGGTTAATTCCAGAGTATCTCCGCTATTCACCCCAACGAACTCTGAGTTGAGGCGATAAATATAGTCCTTACCCTTACCGAGGTTAAAGTAGACAATATTTACCGAGTAAACTTTCCTGATTTCACCGTACTCTTGCCCTTTTTCCAGATATTCGGTGACTAGCTGGGAAACACCGTAGAGCATACGATGAAAATAATCTAGTTGGGAGTTGTTTTGTACTTCGATGAGGATCAACTCCGAGTTGGCGGTTTCGGCAATAAGATCTACCCGGTTGCTTTTATCATCTTGAGTTTGTTGATTGCTTTCACTTTCAAGAAGGGTCTTAATGGTGATATCTTGGTATAACAACTCACTTAAGAAGCCTTCCAAGACTACATAATTAGCTTTATTGCGCAGTAGTCTTTTGATGGCCCAATCAAAGCGGATATGTTTGGCAGGCATGGTCAGTGTGCTGATTTCACTACTGATATTTTAGCTAATATCTCGCCAACAGCATCACACACCGAAACCCAACGCTGTTAACACTTTGTTAGGTTGAACGATACTGGGATTTACTCACTGGCAAGATGCCAGTTCCACGGAACCATAGTTTCAAGAAGCAGAAACAATTTCTTTCCCTCTATGGAGTTAAAGGTGCGTTACGCTACGCTAACACACCCTACTGCCGTGGGGTAGTTGATTCTGAGTCAATATTCAGTTGGTCGGCTTTGTTATCATTCGTAATTGCAGCTTGAGAATCGTCTTGTAGCTGTGTTTTCACTTCAGATACTTTTTCTTTCACAGTATCAGTTACCACTTTAGTTGTATCTTTGACCTGTTCAGCAACATTCTGTGGTAATTGCCGTACTGTCTCCACATGTTTCAAAGTTTTCTCATAGTCTTCCTTAATCAGCTCTGCGACTTGATTAATTTTTTGATTTAGTCCCTCAGCATAACACTCACTATTTTGGATCAGGGCTTCGAGAGCAATAATGCGCTTACTGCCAACGCTGGAAATTGCTTGAGGCGGAAGTAGGTATAATCCATCCACCATCCCCCGCCAACCATCGGGAGAGAATAGATAATTGATCACATGGCCTGTTTTGGGGTTTAGTAAGTAATCGGCTAGCTTACCTACTTTGTTACCCGCATCTGTCCAAATCTCGTGACCGATTAGCACATCCCAAGAATCTTTCTTGTCTGTTAGGGTTTCCTCTGGGCTAACGTCCATCAAAATACTGTCGATACCAATAGTATCAATTTGCGCCCAAGTAAATGATTGTTTTTTGCTGCGAAGGAATCCAGACTTACAGACTAAACCCACTACGCGGTGATCTGGAGGGTCTAATAACAACAGTACCACGCGACCTACTTCTTCTGCTGTATGGCGATCTAATACCAGCCGATTGAGTAACTCACTCTGCTGCAGCATTTCTGGTTGCTTAGACATCAAAGACCTCTCTTAGAATATCTTGTAGGCAAATGTTAATTATTTTCCTGGTTATATCTCGATTTTAACTTAAAATCAATGATGAGGTGTTAGGTGTTAGGTGTTAGGTGTTAGGAGCATTTTTCTATGAGACTGTTTTTGATTTCAGCTTCGATTATTGCCCTATTAGCTATAGTATTTGCTCTCCAGAATGCTGTGCCAATAGAGATAGCTTTTGGTATTTGGCGATTAGAGGAATCATTAGCATTGGTATTATTGTTGACGCTGACTGTCGGATTTATCATTGGTTTATTAGTATCAATGCCTACCATAACTAAAAGGCAATGGAAAATATCGAATCAAAAAAGAAGAATTGTAGAGTTAGAAAAAAAGTTGAACGAAAATGTCGAGCAAATATCCAGTCAAAGAAAAAGAATCAATTATTTAGAAAGAAATATACAACCAGAAATGGATAGGTCAGAATCTAACCAATTAGAACAATCTTGGCAAGCATACTCAGATAATGAATAATTAATAATTAATAATGGATAATGGATAATGGATAATTAGGGCTTGCTGCAAGAGTCTGAAAATGCTGTCTGGTATAGCTTTCAAGCTTTTCTTTTCCTTGAAAAGTGCAAGAAAATTGAGCTCATCAATGCAATTTCCTTGCATCTTCTTAACCCATAATCCCCTTTAAAGACTATTCTAAACTCCTAAACTCCTATTCTCCTGACTCCTGACTCCTG
>JAAHGL010000125.1 GCA_010692635.1 Symploca sp. SIO2C1
TTTAAACTCTGGAGCAGGTAATTGAAAAACTTCTACAGAATGAACCACTTTATCTATCCCACTACCACGCTCTTCACAAATATTAATTCTTCTCATAAAAGCTGCTAAATCTTCATTCCGTGATTGAGGAGGTACATCGATAAAACGCCTTGTATCAACTAATGGTTCTCCAGGATTTCTGATTTCCATGCGATCAGAAAATATTTCAATAGTAGAACTAACACCAGTCATACTAAAATCCTGATGAATCATCACATTAGCCACTAATTCTCTAATGGCAATCTCTGGATACATCTTGAGATCTTTTCGTAATGCTTGACCAATTTGTTCATTCTGAGGTAGTTGATCATTAATAAACTGAATGATATTTTCGTAACTGACAGCGTAGCCTTTATCAAATACTTGTTCTCTCTGAGTATAAATCCTATTGTTGTCTTTGTAGATAATAACCCTAATCGCTTTTCTACCAAGTCGTTCAAAATCGGTTAATTTTTTGGCAAAAAGAATTGCACCCAAATTGGTTATATCAAAAAAATCACCATATTTAATCTTAATCAGTTTCTCTTTTGCTAGAACTTCTAGTATTCCCTGTTTATTATCAGGAAGGTGTTGCTCAGTTAACTCAAAATACTCCGGATAATTGATTTTTGATAGAACTTCATCTGCTGTTACATTTTCTATCGCTAATCTTTCTTCAAAGCTTTGATGAGAGAATAAATTCCACAATTTTTTTTCTTTTTCTGGATAATCCTTGAGCTTTTTCTTGTAACTCCCAACCCTAATATACTCTACTCCTTGAAAGCTAACGGGTTGATAATTAGCGCTAGGAATTTCAAATAGCACCACATTTTGATTATGGAAGGTAAATTCATAAATCCTAAAATCAATTCTAGGTGATAGAAGTCTAAGCAACCAATTTTCTAATTCTTCATTACCCTTTTTGGTTTGCTTCGGTTTAAATTGAGTACCGACAACTTTATGAGTAGTATTTTCAATACCCCAAACAATATAACCTGCATTTTGATCGTGCAAAGTAGCAGAATTTGATAGTGCAGATATATATTCACCTATTGTTTCTGGTTTATCATTATTTTGTTTAAATTCCACCCATTCAATTTCTTGAGGTAGCGCAATTAGTTGTTTTAAAATGTTAGATAATTGATTGGATTTCATGTTGACAATTTGACGAAATAGATGGTTACGATATTTTTACTGACATTGTTGAGTATAACTTGCAAGTTAAGTAAATCAGCTTAAATGCTAGAGTGGATTCAAAGGATTGCTGCGATCGCACCAGAAATTTGAGATAATGGAGATAATGACACGTTTCTTCCCAACTGTTCCCATTGGAGTTAAGATTTTTGGCATAGCGACTAGTATGCTCACCTTACTGATGGGAGTCGCCTATGTTAATCACAATCGCATCGCTCAGGTTAATCATGAGTTGACTGACATTGCTGACTATATCACCCCTGTTACTGAACAGGTAGCCAAGGTAAATGTCCATGTACTAGAACAACAAGTACACTTTGAACGGGTTCTACGCTTCTATGAAACTGAACCAGTTAACCTCGAACAAGTGGAGCAGGAACTGTTAAGCTTTGAGGAACGAAGTCGGTTAGTTGACCAAGAAATTGAGCAAGCGATCGCGCTATCCCAAGAAGCAATTGAAAATGCCAGAAAAACTCCTAACCTGGTTGAATTTGCTCGCTTGGAACCGTTATTGGAGATTTTAGAAAGCGAGCATCAAAAACTTCATGACCGCAGCCTGGTCATTTTTAACCTTTTACAGGCTGACAAGCGGGAAGAAGCTCAATTGTTAGGAGAGCAGTTGGAACAATACGAACAGGATTTTGAACAGCGCTCCCAAAGTATTTTGTTTGAGTTAGGAGAGTTTACTCAAAATTCTACCCTCACAGCAGAAGAACACGAGCAAGAAGCAGTTAAAGTAAGCTGGTTATTAGCCAAAGTTGCCACAGGAATTGGCATACCGTTTGCCTCTTTTATCACTCTTGGTTTACTCTCTCCAGTAAAAAAACTAATAAAGAGTACTCAGGAAGTTGAACGGGGAAATTTAGAAGTGCAAGTTCCTGTCAACTCTAAAGATGAGATTGGTATCCTCGCAGACTCTTTTAATACCATGCTGGATGAGGTGCGACAAAAGGAACGCATCAAGGCTACTTTTGGACAGTATGTTGACCCCCGCATTGTGGAAACTTTAATGGAGCAACAAGGCAATGTTGATACTAGTAATAAGCAGGTAATGACGGTGTTGTTCTCTGATATTGCCGGGTTTAGTAGCATTAGTGAAATGCTCACGCCTGTAGGATTGGTGAACTTGATTAATCAGTATCTCACCCTGGCTTCGGAACCAATTACCCAACACAACGGCGTGATTGATCAATTTATTGGGGATGCAGTGACGGCTTTTTGGGGCCCTCCCTTTGTCGGAGAAACGGAACATGCCAAGCTTGCCTGTTTTGCAGCTTTAGAACAATTCACCCAGCTAGCCAAACTGCGGCGGATGATGCCGGATATCATGGGATTTCGCAAAGGTTTACCAGATATTAAAGTACGGATTGGTTTGGCAACAGGTGAGTTGGTTGTTGGCAATATTGGTTCCGAAAAATCCAAATCCTACACAGTTATGGGTAAGGCAGCACAGATAGCTGAGCAATTGGAAAGTGCCAACAAAACTTACGGCACTAACATCCTCCTGATGGAAGAAACTAAAGTGTTAGCAGGTGATGCCATTGAAACTCGCGAAATTGACTTACTTGATTTAAGTGATAGAGATAAGCCAGTGCCAGTGTATGAACTGCTAGGCTATAAAGGAGAACTTGAACCTACTATTGCACAGCTACGCGATCGCTTTGAAGTTGGATTGAAGGAATATCGTCAGCAAAACTGGGAGCAGGCACAATCTCACTTTAAAGCTTGTTTGAGTCTGAAGGCTGATGATGTGCCAAGCGGAGTCTATCTCAAGCGGAGCCTTTTGCAGAAGTAGGGAATTGAGAATTGAGAATTGGGAATTGTTTCGTGTTGGTCGCTCCCTTTATACTATATAACAGTATAAAATTGAATTATTTAACGACTAATAAAATTGTCAAGTATGACTCAGGAAATTCCCAAAAAAGTCCCTCTTGGGAGCAAAATTGACCCTAGTCGCCCTTCTCTTTCTCCAGAAGAGATAGCTAGAATTGAAGCGGAAGAGGAAGAATTTGGCAGGCGTTGTCGGGCGATTTTTGACCGAGTTTATCCAGAATTAGTTAAAGAACATTATGATTGGTTTATTTTAATTGAGCCAAACAGTGGGAAATACTTCATTGCTCCTAGCCACGAAGCGGCTCTCCAAAAAGCTCGCCAAAAGCACCCGAAAGCAGATATTCTGGCAATGCGCCTTAATGAAACAGGGACTTGCGGCAGAATATGATCCAGGGCTTTTTTGGTAGTAAAGGAGAGCTGTTTTTTGAGATTGATTTGATTGCTGCTGATGGCTCAATCATTTCTGTTAACGCTTTGTTAGACAGTGGATTTACCGAATGGCTAGCAATGGATAATCAAGATGTAGAAAGCTTAGGCTGGTCATATCTTGATAAACAGGAAATGCGGACAGCAAAAGGAGATACAAGATTTAATGTTTATCAAGGTACTGTCATCTTTGATACACAAGAGTTGACAATTCCAGTTTTATGCAGGCGGGAAGTTCCAGAGATTTTGATGGGTTTACTGTGGTTAGAAACTCGGCGGTTGGTAGTAGATAGAAAGGCAGGAGTATTGACGCTTGAGGAAGATTGAAATGTTAAGTTCTACAACCTGCAGATCCCCGACTTATCAAGGGATACTGCTTGCGAATATCATTGCCGTCGGTAATGGGTTCGATATTTGTGATGTCGCTGACTATACTCGATAATTGACACTTGTTCTTAGAAGCTAGGAGCTAATCGCTAGTTACTGAATTTCCAGAGCAATTTTGCATAAATAGTTGCAAAATTGCTGAGTAAGTATATAGAACTCAACCTAAATTAGCAGCAATGCGGATTCTGTTCACTATCGCTCACTTCTTTGAACCCAATCCAACTGGGAAATATGCCTCCCAAGGCAAAACCTCCTTACCTCGCCTGCAAGCACTCAGCCAAAGCATTACCGCCTTACATCAACTCTTTGGTCAAACTCAATGTAACATCGATATTGGGCAACGTTTGGCGCTGCCTGCCAACCAACCCCAGGCTCACGAACTTGAGATTGTAGTTTGCACCACAGGGAAATCTCATCTGTTGCATCAGCTCCCCCTCCCCTCCTCTTTCTATAAGCACCATTCTACTCAGGCAGAACCGATGCTTCTGGGATTTGAGTGTCAAGCAGTACTACGGGATTACCTCGGTCAGTATGATTACTACTGTTTCCTAGAAGATGACCTGATTCTACATGACCCTTGGTTGTTCATCAAATTAGGTTGGTTAACTCAACGAACTGGGGATCAGAACCTGCTGCAGCCGAATCGCTATGAAGTCTCCACTGATGCCTTAACTCACAAAGCCTATATTGATGGGGATTTAGCACCTCATGTGACTGCTCCCTTCCAAAATGTACACGAGCAGCCAGAACTCAAAGGCAAAATAATGGAAACTCCCATTACCTTTCGTCGCACCCTCAATCCCCATGCTGGCTGTTACTTCCTGAATGCCAATCAAATGAGGCACTGGGCCAACCAAACTCACTTCCTTGACAGGGATACCAGCTTTATTGGTCCTCTCGAAAGTGCAGCTACCTTGGGTATTATGAAGACATTTCGGGTCTATAAAACTTTACCGGAGCAAGCAGGATTTTTGGAGATCCAGCACTTTGGAACCAAGTATCTGAATTTGATTGGGAAAAAAGTCAGCTGGGAGGGTCATTCTTGCTGTACCGCTCCAGTTGAGGCGTATTAAGAGAAGGGCGCGGAATTAAGAATTAAGAATTAAAAATGCTTATAGAACCCTTCAACTTCAACCGCCAGGAGTCCCCAGTCATAATCGCAAGATTTGACGGTGGGAGGAATGGCGGTCAGGATGTTGCGCCACTAACCAACAGTTTGGTAGAGCGCTTAAGCAATCTGACTTTGTTAAGGCTAAACTGCCCAATTCTTTTCCAATTGATGTCATAGATTGATACGTTTTTAGATTTTGCTGTTTGGGTATAACCTCCAATCCAACCTCTGTAAATCTGCCCTGCTTTTTCAGCTTGAACAAAATCACCTGAGCGGAAACCAAAAGGGGAAACCGTTCCACCTTTACGTTTCCGGTATTGAGTTGGATTAGGCTTTTGGCTGTCGGGATTCTCGAAATGAAGCTGACGGCGATAAATACTGGGCTTGGCTATTACTTTGAATGGTGCTGATGTAACAAAAACGGATCCATCCCAATATCCACCATGCGCCTTTGTTGATTGCCATTTTTTCCACTTAATGAAATGACTGGCAGCAAGTGCAACACCGTCATTGCTGTGAGTTTCTTCACAAGCTTTTGACTTATCAGCTTTATCCTTTGGAAGTTCTAGCCATTGCCTCAAATTAGAAGTTTCCCAGCCAAATATAGTTGATGTTGGTGCGATTTTTCTCAACCATTCTAACATGACTTTTTGACCCACCATCGCTGGACTAAACCCTTTGTTAGAAGGTGCTTTAATGTACTCGTAAACAATGTTAGAGATGGGGAATAATCGCGTTATTTCTTTAACTACTCGTAGCTCTAGTTGGCGGTTAACCCTAATACTGGGAGGTAGCTTTTTCTGAACCCTGTTATCAAACCGTTTAGCTCTATGACAACGCTGGCTATAGGGAAGTTTGCGGTTAATTCTACGTCCACGTCTAGCCCGTCGAAGTATCCTTCTTCCTGTCATCTTTTTGGTGATATTAGGAAATGGCAGAATTAGGTGAAGTTTAAGCAAGGTAGCTTTGCTACTTTGAACTCCAACACCACTAAACATTTTGCCAGGGTCGATTCCGATGACTACATTTTGAGTTTCTTTCCCAGATGGTTGAGCGATTAATTGAATAGCAAAAACATTGAGATCATTTTTGTAGATTTTTGCCTTACCATCTCTGAGCCATTTTCTGGCTCTTGACGGCTTTGTGGGCATTAAAGCTTTCCCTTGGGGGGAAATAACTGGTACTCGTTGCACTGGAGATAATCCTTGACGAGAAAGTAACTTGCTCCTTACCGCCATCAGCATCAAGATGTCCTTTCTTAGAGCGTCCCAAATCAGAGGACTTGGAGGGGTACAAACTAGGAGAACATTTGTACGTCCGTACCATATGCTGACTCTGCGCGGTAGACACCTATTACTGGGAAACTGACTCTTCCCAAGCTCCCGTTATACCCGTAGGGTTAGCCGGAGTTGGTGACAGGCAGAGTAAATTGCCTTGTATGGTGATTCCTGTTGAGCATGGTCACCTTACGATTTAGGTAGTGCATTTGTCCGATTTTTCGCAATAGTACTTATGAACAACTGAATAGATGTCAGCAATAAAGCACTCAGGGTAAAAAGCCAATCTACTATTATCCTCCAGATTTGCAATATTTATTGTGACAAATCTTCCACTAAAGCTTGTTGAGAGTCACTGCTAAGTAATAATACCTTGACTTATTATCTCTAGACAAAAATTTATTTGAGTAAAAAAGTCATGGCAAAAAAAGAATATTCAAAACTGGCACAGCTTAAACTAATTTTTTCTGAGCAGGAAATTAATCAGGTTAAACAGGAGAAAGCCTATCTGTCAAACTGGAGCAAGGAACACTGGTATCAGGTGAAAAGTGATTTACAAATACTAAATATGTATACCGAAAATTTGTCTGATGCCGTAAATTTCGTTACAACCTTAGATGTGGTTAGAAGAAAAGCTCTTATTCTGTCTTTTCTCAATAGTAATTTTTAGTTTAGGAATAGGGAACCAAGCCTTACCATGTTACGAGAAGAGAGCCTAGAAAAATCTGAGGTTTTCTTTGACTAAGAATTCATAGTCTTTCTACAGACCTGAGCTAAGAGAACCTGGTGGGGATATAGCAAAGCATATGTTGACCAATAACTCGTGGGTGATTTCCGCCGCGCTGCACTAGCTTCTCTAACTTCCCCAGCTCCCCCAGCTTCCTCAGCGATGGGATGTTTTTTTATTGGGAAATCCCTTTTCCAGTTCCCAGTCCCCAATCCCCTTGAATAAAAATTAACAAATACCGATATAGCATATGTTAGAAGCTAGGATCTAATCGCTAGTTGCTGAATTTCCAGAGCAATTTTGCGAAAATAGCTCCCACATTGCTGAAGTAATTATCAAATTGCTGAAGTAATTATACAGAGCTACATAGGAAACTGGGCAAAAGACTGTGAACAGTGGGTCCCATGCCTTAGTGCCTCTTGCCTGCTATAACTGAAAACTGGTAACTAATCTAACTTTGGCCAATGCTATGACCTATACGACAACAATTCAAGACTTTCTAGCTGGGATTTCCCCTTTTAGTCAGTTGTCCTCCAAGGAACTGGCAAAACTTACTAAAAACTGCCAGTTACTACGCTATCGCATGGGTCAAGCAATTGTTGTCAGGGAAAATATGCCGGCTCAAGTCTCCATTCTCTATGAAGGACAAGCTCGTCTGTTGGGTTACAATCCCCATCGCCAAGCACCCATTACTCTGAAACTACTCCAACCAGGAGAAATCATTGGCTGGGTGAGTTTAGTAAGGCAAGTCCCTTGTGAAACTGCGATCGCTTCTATTGAATCAGTTTGTATTACCTTCAATGCCGCAGATTTTCTCAACCTGCTCAACAATTCTACCCTGGCACAAGCCTTCCGCACCCGTTGTTCCCTGGTAGAAACTTTTGACTTGTTAGCAGCAGAACTCCAACGACAAGCTCAAGCAGAAGTAGACATCAAGCAACTGGCTTCTGAGGCTTGGTCTAATGCCTTAATCTATAATTTGGCTGCCGGTAAGCGTCTGTCAGGTCAACTGGATGTCAATCGTGCTTGGTTTGTTAGTGGGGGAGCACCTGCCAACTTTCCGGTTGGTTCCTATCTTACAGCAGAAACCGTTAGCAATTTAGCCGTTCAAGGTCGTGGTTCGACGCGCTTGGTGGGGATTCCTGCTCAGTTAATTCCGGAGGCAGTGGAAAAGAGCAGAGCTACTACTGAGCCAGAAGTGAAAGCCTTACCCCAGGACTTATCACCAGAAATTACTCCAGATCCTTGGGATGAGCTGAATGGAGATGGGGAGCATACTACTACTGAATATTCTACTTCACCTTTTTCTCCATCCGAGGATCAAACCACTCCAACGATTGATATTCCCTACGCTCCCCCGCAACCCCAAGCAGGAGAACCAAGCTATTCTGGCGAGCAAACGGCCCGAACTTATCCCTTCATTCGCGGCAGGGGTCCCGTGGAAGCTCCTTTAGCTTGCTTCCAAATGCTCAGTAAGTATTGGGGTATGCCTTTCCGTCGAGATATTGTGCGCCGTGTTATTACCAATCAACACTCCCGCACTGGTAGTGTATCCCTTCAGCATTGTGGTGCGATCGCAGAATTGATGGGATTAAGTGCTCAACTGGCAAATATCCCTGCTGCTGCAGCGAGTCGTCTACCAACTCCAACATTGCTCAACTGGCAAGATGGTATTGCTATCCTCTACGAAGCCAATGAACGAGAATTACTGCTAGCAGTACCTGATGTGGGACTCAAGCGCTTAGATCCTCAGGATTTCCAGGCAGCTTCCGATCCACAAATTCCCGTATTACTACTCAAACCCACTAAAGACACTCCCCAACAAAAGTTTGGCTTAAGTTGGTTTGTCCCTTCCCTCATCCGCTACCGCCGAGTCTTAGTAGAAGTTTTAATTGCTTCCTTTTTTGTGCAACTGTTTGGTTTGGCGAATCCCTTGATGATTCAAGTAATCATCGACAAGGTAATTGTGCAAAACTCTCCCGATACCTTGCATATCTTGGGAGGTTTCCTAGTAGTAGTTGCCATCTTTGAGGCAATTCTCACCAGCTTGCGCACCTATCTATTCGTAGATACTACCAACCGCATTGATATGGCTCTGGGTTCAGAAATTATTGATCACCTATTGCGCCTACCTCTGCGATATTTTGAAAAACGACCAGTTGGTGAACTATCTACCAGGATTAATGAGCTAGAAAATATCCGCCAGTTTCTCACCGGCACAGCTTTGACAGTAGTGTTAGATGCAGTATTTTCTGTAATCTACATTGTCGTCATGTTCATCTACAGCTGGGTGCTGACACTGGTGACCTTAGCAGTAATTCCCTTATTTGTCTTGCTGACAGTCATTTTTTCCCCCATTGTGCGACGACAGCTACGTGCCAAAGCGCAAAAGAATGCTCAAACCCAATCCTACTTAGTAGAAGTATTATCAGGAATTTCCACAGTTAAAGCTCAGAATATCGAATTGCGATCGCGCTGGAAATGGCAAGAACGGTATGCTCGTTATGTGAGTGAAGGCTTTAGGAATGTTTTGACTTCCACAGCAGCTAGTTCTACTAGTAATTTCTTAAACAAACTATCTGCCTTACTCGTACTCTGGGTAGGAGCCTACCTCGTTTTAGCAGGGGAGCTAACCCTAGGACAATTAATTGCCTTCCGCATTATTGCAGGTTATGTTACCGGACCTTTACTACGATTAGCCCAAATTTGGCAAAACTTCCAAGCCACAGCTCTATCCTTAGAACGTCTCAGCGATATCCTGGATACCCCCCAAGAAGTCACGGAAGCCGAACGAGATAATATTCCCCTACCCGCAGTACAAGGAGCAGTGAAGTACGAAAATGTCTCCTTTCGCTTTGCTACCAGCGGCCCAATGCAGTTAAATAATATTAACCTTGAGCTTCCTGCAGGGGTTTTTGTCGGTATTGTTGGTCAAAGTGGTTCTGGTAAAAGTACCCTCACCAAACTTTTAGCACGACTTTATGAACCCAACTCTGGCCGCATTATCATTGATGGTTACGATATTAATAAAGTAGAACTTTACTCTCTGCGGCGTCAGGTGGGTATTGTTCCCCAAGACACCCTCCTATTTGAAGGAACAGTACAAGAAAATATTGGGTTAACTAATCCCGATGCCACTACAGAGGAAATCATTGAAGCTGCCAGGATTGCCGTCGCTCATGAGTTCATAATGAACTTACCTATTGGCTACAACTCAACTGTAGGAGAGCGAGGTTCATCCCTATCTGGAGGACAGCGGCAACGAATTGCGATCGCTAGGACGATTTTGCAATCACCTCGACTACTAATTTTAGATGAAGCCACCAGCGCCCTAGATTATGACACAGAGCGGCAAGTGAGTTTAAATCTTGCCGAAACCTTTAAAGGACGCACAGTTTTATTTATTACCCATCGTCTCAGCACCATTCGCAACGCCGATATCATTTTGATGATGGACAAAGGAGCGATCGTAGAACAGGGAACTCATGAAGAATTAATGGCACAAAAAGGTAGTTACTATTGCCTTTATCAGCAACAAGATTCTGAAGTTTAGTTATTAGTTGTTTGTTGTTTGTTATTTGTTGTTTGCTCTTAGTTATGCAAAATTTGTAATTCATTATTTATTAACTATGAACTCAAATAATGGTTCTAAATCAAATGTAGCTACTACTGGTAAAGATGCTGCTCCCCAGGCTCAAACCAATGGTCAGGAAAGATTCGACCAAGGTGTTATTCTTAAACAATCTCGCGGCTGGTCAAGAGCTATCCTGTGGACAATTGTAGGGGTGACTACCTTTGGAGTTACTTGGGCCTACTTTGCCAAAATTGAAGAAGCAGTTCCGGCTCAAGGAAAATTGGAACCCCAAGGAGCTGTACAGGAGGTGCAAGTCCCGGTTAGTGGGGTAGTTACAGAAGTCAAAATTGAAGACGGGGAGCGGGTTGATCAAGGACAAGTACTCCTGAAACTCGAGCCTACTGCCACAGAAGCGCAACTAACCTCCCTGAAGAAAATTCGCTCCAAGTTAGTACAAGAAAACCAATTTTATCGCGCTGCGATCGATAATCCCAGTTCCCCACCCTCACCACCAACAAATGCCAACAAGCAAGAACTAATACAACTTGCCTCGCAACTTCCTGCCATCATCAAAAGAAAAGAAGCTCTCGAAGCTGAAAACGAGCTCTATCGCTCTCAACTCAATGGTGATTTTACAGGAACCAACTTTAATGCTCAACAAAGAGAACGTTTGCGATATGCAAGAAGGGAACTTGACTCTCGTGTAGCTGCAGCTGAATCGGAAATTGAACAGCTAAAAAAACGGCAACAGCAGAACCAAGTTCAACTGGAAAACTCTCAGAATAGGTTAGACACTGAGCAAAAAATACTAGATCAAATTAAACCGATTTGGGAGCAGGGAGCAGTACCGGAAATTCAATATCGGAGACAAGAAAGTGAGGTAGGAACACGCCGCTCCGAAGTAGAGCAATTAGAGCAGGAAGAAGTACGCCTCGATTTAGATATTGCTCAAGCAGAAAAACAATTAGAGAATACTAAGGCTGTCTCTCAAAAAGACTTAACTGATTTGATCGCTGTTAATGACAAAGAAATGGATTCCATTGATGTGCAATTCAATGACATTGTCAGCCAATTGAACAAAACCATTGTCGAAAATGAGAAAAGGATTGCAGAAATTGATAGCCAGTTAAAACAAGCTGAGCTGACTTTGGGCTATCAAAAAATCAAGGCCCCAGTAGACGGAGTAATCTTTGATTTACAAGCAAGTAAAGGTTATGTGGCTAATAGTAACTCACCGGAACCAATTCTCAAAATTGTACCTGGAGATGATTTAATTGCCAAAGTGTTTATCACTAATAAGGACATTGGTTTTGTTGATGTCAAAAAAGATGAAAAGATGGAAGTAGATGTGAGAATTGACTCATTTCCTTTTAGTGAATTTGGTGATATTAAAGGAGAGTTAATTTGGATTGGTTCCGATGTCTTACCACCAGCACCGGATGAAAATCGCCCTTACTATAGCTTCCCCGCCAAAATTAAATTGGATCAACAGAGTATCAAAATTAATGAAACCCGGGACGTTAAACTCCAGTCTGGCATGTCAGTGAGTGTGAATATTAAAATACGTGATCGCCGGGTGATCAATATTTTCACTGACTTGTTCTCAGAGAAGGTTGATAGTTTGAAAAAAGTGCGGTAAGTAGTATTGGATAATGAAACTGCAAGATGGATCCTAAATTTGAAGTTGAATTTAAAACAGAGCATTGGTATCATGCTGATTACGAAGGTCAACTCGTATTAAGAGATATTGACCTCTCTGTTTGATTTTAAGTTTATCCAACCTCTGAAGCTTCAAGAATGAAGAAATAAACTTAATGCAAAACTTCAAGAGTCAGGTAAACTACCAATGAAGTAATTTGTTTAGAGCGATCGCAGTGCGATCGCGGATCTTGTAGGTTGGGTGAAGCGAAGCGCAACCCAACAGGCATCTCTCACGTTGGGTTTCGCTTGTTTGTCACTTCCCACTCATTATCGCTTGAAACCGTAAAAACGCTCCACCCAACCTACTTTTGGAGTTGATTTTTTTGAAATCTTGTAGTGCGATCGCGGATCTTGTAGGTTGGGTGAAGCGAAGCGCAACCCAACAGGCATCTCTCACGTTGGGTTTCGCTTGTTTGTCACTTCCCACTCATTATCGCTTGAAAGTGCAAAAACGCTCCACCCAACCTACTTTTGGAGTTAATTTTTTTGAAATCTTGTAGGTTGGGTGGAGCGAAGCGCAACCCAACAAGCAACCGTAACGTTGGGTTTCGCTCGTTCATCGCTTCCCACTCACTATCGCTTGAAACCGCAAAAACGCTCCACCCAACCTACTTTTGGAGTTAATTTTTTTGAAATCTTGTAGGTTGGGTTAAGCGCAACCTAACAAGCATCTCTCACGTTGGGTTTCGCTTGTTGTCACTTCCCACTTATTATCGCTTGAAACAGCAAAAACGCTCCACCCAACCTACTTTTGGAGTTGATTTTTTTGAAATCTTGTAGGTTGGGTGGAGCGAAGCGCAACCCAACAATCACCTATCACGTTGGGTTTCGCTTGTTTGTCACTTCCCACTCATTATCGCTTGAAACCGTAAAAACGCTACACCCAACCTACTTTTGGGGTTGATTTTTTTGAAATCTTGTAGGTTGGGTGGAGCGAAGCGCAACCCAACAATCACCTATCACGTTGGGTTTCGCTTGTTCATCGCTTCCCAAAATTATCGCCTGAAACCGTAAAAACGCTCCACCCAACCTACTTTTGGAGTTGATTTTTTGGAGCATCATTGTGCTTGATTACTACTTGTTACTCCATACCAATATCACGGTCAAATTGTACTGGTTCTGACCCCCAATCAATGGGATAAACACCATCTCTAACATACCGATGAAAGCTGGAATATTCCCAATCCTTTGGGGCTTTCACTAACCCATGATGGACTGGATTATAATGGATGTAATCTACATGTTGGGCAAAATCTCGATCATCGCGAATTTGATGCTCCCAAAACCGCCTTTGCCAAATTGCTTTCTCTCCTTTGCGCTGACGGGAAACTGAAACCCTCCCTTGATATTGCTCCCGACATTGCCGACTAAAATAATTTTTAACCAATCGCCAACGATTCGAGAAATTTGCATCTTCTTCTGGTAATGTCCAAATACAATGAAGGTGTTCTGGTAACAGAATCAATGCATCAATCTTAAACGGATATTCTTGCATCACCTGCCAAAACGACTTTCGGAGTAAATCCACATTTTCCAAAATACACAAAACTCGCTTACGGTTATAGGTAACAACTGTAAAAAAATAGGTGGCTCCTGGAGTTTTAGCCCGACGATATTGCATAATCATTTTTACGTTGTGCTTTTTTTATAATACAGCGCTTCGCGCTGTTACGAGGTACAGTAAAATCGACGAGGAAAAAATCTATCAAATCTTGACAACTTATTAAGGTGTACCTCATTGCAGCGGTAAGCGCTGTATTGCTATTTCCAGTGCGATCGCTTTCTCTTGTAGGTTGGGTGAAGCTTTCGCGCAACCCAACAATCACCTATCACGTTGGGTTTCGCTTGTTCATCACTTCCCACTCATTATCGCTTGAAACCGCAAAAACGCTTCACCCAACCTACTTTTGCGATTAATGAGTGCGTTCCCGATAAACGACTCTTCAAGCACGCTATAATTTGCTTGAAGTAAAGATAATTTACTACTTATGACATTAACACTTGAGCAAATTGAATCTGCGATTCTTCAACTGCCCTCCGACGAATATCAGAAGCTAATTGAGTGGTTTGCTGATCTCGACTATCAACGCTGGGATGAACAATTAGAAAAAGACATTGCTAATGGTAAACTAGAAGCTTTCGCAAAAGAGGCGATCGCTGAGTTTGAGGCAGGAAACTGTCGAGCAATCTAATGCATCACACGACTCGGCGATTTTGGGAACATTACAACGCTTTGCCTGAAGAAGTTCAGCGAACAGCTGATCAATGCAACGAGTTACTCAAATGTGATCCATCTCATCCATCATTGCATTTTAAGAAGGTTGGTCAATATTGGTCAGTCCGAGCAGGTCGAAATTATAGAGCATTGGGTGTAGAAGTTAAGGATGGGATTTCATGGTTTTGGATAGGGACTCACGCAGAGTATAACAAGCTTATTGATATGTAGATTTTCTACCAAACCTACTTTTGAAGTTTATCTTTTGGAGTATTATTGTGCTTGCTTACTACTTTTTATTCCCCTCAGTTTACTGGCCTATGAGATAGCATAAAGCTATATTCTGAGTGAGCACAGTATGACTTCATCATCAAATGAAAAACCCTCAATTATTCGTACCGAGCGTGGACTAACAATCTCAGGCACACGAATCACCATTTACGATGTAATGGATCATGTTGCAGCAGGCTGGACACCCAAACTAATTCTGAATTGGCTTCCTTTGACAGAAGAACAACTTCATGCGGCACTCTTCTACATTGATACTAACCGTACTGAGGTTGAAGCAGAATATCAAACTGTCTTACAAGCAACCCAAGAAATGCGGGAATACTGGGAAGACAAAAATCGGGAACATTTAGCTCAAATTGCCAAGCTGTCTCCAAAACCAGGACACGAAGAAATTCATGCTAAACTCCAAGCCTGGAAAGCGAAGCTTGGAATGAGTGCATGATTGTTTTAGTTGATTACAATTTGACAGGTTATGTCGTTTTGTTTCAAGGAACTCTAGCTGCTGAAGGTTGGCTTGACCTTCTCTCAATACGTTTCATTACCCTGAAAGAAGCTGGACTAGCTACTGACAGTGATGATCGGACAATCTGGCGGTTTGCACAATCCAATCAAATGCTTCTGTTAACTGCGAACCGAAATGCAAAAGGAAAAGATTCGTTGGAACAAACTATCCGTGAAGAAAGCACCTCTACATCTGTGCCTGTAATTACGATTGGAAATCTGGATCGACTCGTTGAACGAGAGTATCGAGAGCAGTGTAGTGTCCGTCTTGCGGAAATTGTCTTGTCTATTGAAAACTATTTGGGAGTCAGTCGCCTGTTTATTCCATAAGTGCGATCGCTTTCTCTTGTAGGTTGGGTGAAGCTTTCGCGGAACCCAACAATCACCTATCACGTTGGGTTTCGCTTGTTCATCACTGCGCAAAATTATCGCTTGAAACCGTAAAAACGCTACACCCAACCTACTTTTAGGGTTAGTGCGATCGCAGTAAGGGGGTGTTTGCGAGAAACTACCATAATAAGATACAAGTACTAGCATTGTGGCAAGCAGACTATTATGATATCCACATCGTGTGTTATTCATAGTGATCCCGATATTTTAGGAGGAACTCCAGTTTTCATAGGTACACGAGTGCCAATGAAGAATTTACTTGATTATCTCGAAGCAGGTGATTCACTAGATGATTTTTTAGACCATTTTCCTAGTGTCAGCCGTCAGCAAGCAATTGCAGCCCTTGAATTAGCAAAAGAAATGTTGACTGCCTATGCAAATCCTGCTTGATGAGTGTGTTCCAAAACCTCTAAAACGCGAACTTGCTGATTATGAGACGCGGACAGTTGTGGAAATGGGGTGGGCGGGGAAGAAGAATGGCGAATTGCTACAACTGATGGCTCAAGAGGGTTTTACTATTTTGCTGACTACAGATCAAAATTTGCAGCATCAGCAAAACTTGCAACAAGCTGGAGTTGCAGTTGTCGTTCTTGTAGCACCTAGCAATCGACTTCCTGATCTAGTTCCATTGATGCCAGAAGCTCGAAGTGTGCTAAGCATTATTGCTTCGGGGGAGGTGATTGAAGTGCAATCGCAGATCTTGTAGTTTAGGTAAAGCAAAGCGAAACTCAAAAGTGGCATGGCTTTACCTATTACTTAAAGCCATGAATAGTGGTAGTCCATGTCCAACAGATACTACGATACTCAGCAAAGTTAAAATTAAACAAGCGATCGCAACTAACAAATGGTTGTGTCCTTCAGGAGTGCTGGGATTTAACCAAGGTATACGGCTAATAGCATATCCACCGAGAAAACCTCCAAAGTGTCCCCAATTATCAACTGCGGGCATAATAAATCCAATCAGGAACAGGATTACTGCGTATTTCCAATATTTTTGTCCAACAGCACTATCACCAGTAATTTGTCCGTAAGCTACTAAAGCTCCAAATAAACCAAAGATGCCTCCTGAAGCCCCGATTGATAAACTAGCACCATGTAAAATATCGGGAAGTTCATTAAAATATTCCCCAGCAATACTAGTCAGCAGAGAGCCAATTATGCAAGCAACTGTATAAATAAGGACTAGTCTACCTGCGCCGTACAGTTTAGCAACAAAGGGACCAACATCATTAATCCACGCTAGGTTAAAAGCAATGTGCAAAAGTCCCCCATGTAACCAGCCTGAACTAAGTACACTCCACCATCTGTCCAATTCAAAAACAGGTATGGCTCCAGTCGCACCAAATAGTAGCAAGCTTCTACCACTAGGAGAAAGTAAGTTCAGCGCACCACTATTCCTAATGCCACCAACGTCAACGAGCAAAGTTGCCAGGTAAAGTCCGATGCAACCCCAAATTACTAAGGAGATGAAACCATAGTCATAACCTCTAGTGCGTAAAACTCTGGCAAAACCCCAAATACTAGGGTTCTGGCGTCCGCAGTGTGGACAAACTGGTTCTTCGACTTTAACTAATTGGCTACAAGCAGGACAAACTATTGAGCCACTAGTCTGTCGTTTGAGCAGTTTGAACATTACAATATTCTCCGCAGAGTTGCGTTAATCTGATTTACGGATTCGATATGATACTGACCCCGATTTTTGCGCCATCCTTCATTTTATAAGTGGGAGACAACAAGCGGAAATTTTGGCTGAATTGCTGGCTGCTACAATTCAATTGAATGTCCACTGTGAGGAAGAGTTCCAGACACTTATTGCTCAGGAGAAAGCTATAGTTCTAACCAAGTGGCAAAAGTAATGGCTCATAGTGGTATTATTTGCAAGACGAGCGATACGATCGCATTCCTATTTTTTCATCGGGACTGCCTTCTTGCACTAGTGCAGCGCGGCAAAAGTAACTGACCAGTTTGAGATCGTTAGAATCCTTACTCTATAAGCATTCTAAATTCTAAATTCTAAATTCCGCGCAGCGGCACTAGTCTCTGTGGCTGAGCAATTTATCGTAAATTTCCTCAATCTGCTGCACCATGCAATCAGCATCAAAGAGCTTTCTGGTTAACTGTTTAGCATTTTGACCGAGGCGATGGCGTGCTTCTGGATTCTGGAGCAAGTATACCAAGTGGGCTGCTAACTGTTGAATATCACCTGCTGGGAACAGTAAACCAGTTTGATCTTGATGGACAATTTCTGGGATACCATAGATGTTAGGGACAACTACAGGTTTTCCTAGGAGCATTGCTTCCGTCATCGCTCGACCTAAACCTTCCCACAAGGAAGAAAGAGCAAAAATATCACCAATTTTGAGGATTTCTGGCACATCTTCTCTGGAACCTAAAAACTTCACATGATTGGTGATGCCAAGTTTTTGGGTTTGAGTTTGTAGACTGGCTTGCAATTCCCCTTCACCTACTAATAATAATAAGGTTTTGGGAGATTGCTTGAGGACTTGGGCAAAGGCTTCTATGAGATAATTAGGAGCTTTCTGGGGATCTAAACGTCCCACCATCACAATAGTTTGCCAATCGTCGGGAATTTCTAGCTGCTGTCGGGTTTGTTGGGGATTTGATAGTCTGTCTAACTTGGAAAAGTTAATGCCGCTGTAGACGGTTTGGGAGTTTTCTAGGTTTAAGATACCGAGTTGGGCAGCTTCTTGGCGGTTGAGTTCGCTAACGGTAAGGAAAAAATCCGTGCAGGGACAAGCACTGCGCTCCAAATTGATATAGAGTTGACGCTTCCAAGCGGGCATGAAATCGTGAAAGGCGAAGCCGTGGATAGTATGCACAACCACTGGCACTCTAGCGAGGCGAGCGGCCCAACGACCTAATATACCAGCTTTAGAACTGTGAGTATGGACAACGTCGAATTGCTCTTGCTTTAGGAGTCGGATAATATCTGATAAAGCCTTCAGGTCTTGGCTAGGGTGAACGGGATTAACTAGATGAGGAAGAGGGTGGAAGGTGTCGGTAGCTTGTTGAGCGCGATTATACCAGTTACCTTCTGGGTTAGCAGCAAGATGGACAGTGAATTGGGTGCGATCGTGTTTTTCTACCGTTATGAGGGTATTGTCTTGAGCTCCTCCTACTGGTAAGTGGGTGATTAAGTGTAAGATTTTTGGTCTATGTAAAGCCACAATTACTAATCCTTGTTTATCAATGGACAATTGATAATTGATAATTGATAATTGATTAATTTGGTCTAATACTTCTTCGTTTACTAAGAAAGAAAAAAAGATTTTCCTTGATTTCAATCCTCTTGCCGCCAAGTTGATAAATCTCGACCTAGGAGTTTTTCCACAAAGACGATATCTGCTTCATACTGGGACTTAAGCCAAAAGCGATCGCTAGCTGTGAGTTCTGGCATCTGCTGTTCGCCTCCTGTGTAAACTTGCTTAAGTCCCAAAGCCTTGCCGAACTCAACTACCTTGTGTAGACGATTTGCCCGTAATCCCGTTGCTAGTTTGGCGGCAGCTTTAGCTAACCAGGGAAAACGGGGCATTGTTGCCGCATTGACTCGTTGGTTTTCTTCAATAGGTAGGGCAATTTCTGCCACACCTAAAAAATTGCTAACGGATTTGAGTACTGTTTCTGGAGTTGACTCTATCTCTTCAAGCAGTACAAACTTCACTTGTTCAGCTCCAAATCTATCCAACCATCTGGGGATATGCAGGGCATATTTACCAGAGTCAATGATGCGAGGCATTTGTGATATTGCTTCTTCCAAAGAGCCACTAACTCGCCCCTTACTCAAGTGATGGCGGTATAAGGATAAGGTACGAAAAACTGGGTTCCGCAAGTTAATAATGATGCGGCATTCTGGATTGAGTTGGTGAAGCCGAGTGGGGACAACATCTACATCGAAATAAGTAGGGGCAATTTCCCCACACAGTTGTTCTTCATTTCGATGGGTAAAGTGTGCTGCATACCAGGAAAGTCCTTTTTCATAGTACTGATCAAAAAACATTGTCTCCTTGACATCTTCTGGAAAACATAGGGCTGGATGATGTGCCAGGATTTGGTACAACCAAGTTGAACCGGTACGTTGAGGACCAACACAGACAAAATGTAAATCAAGAGAATTCATAAGCTATCGTGCTAAAGTTAAAAATTTATATTTTGCAAAGCTCACGTAGAACAGTGTTGTATTGTGAGGAAAACGCTGCTATTGAATATTTCTGCTCTGCAACTTCACGAGCTCGCTTAACAATAGACTGTCGAATATTAGTATTAGTGATACATTTCTCAATCAGCTCTCGCAGCTGTGCATCATCATCTCTAGCAACAAGAAAGCCTGTTTCTCCATGCTTGACTATATCTGGCACTCCACCAACTGCAGTAGAGATGATTAATAGTTCAGCATACATGGCTTCGGGGATAACATAGGCAAGACCTTCATTATGGGAACAAAGCACAAATAAATCACTGTGACTCATCAATTCTGGGATGTCATCCCGCCAACCTAAAAATTCTACATAGGGCTCTAATTGTTCAGCTTTGACAAATGTTTCTAACTGGGAAAAATATGCTTCGTCTCCTACTGAACCCACAAGCTTTACTTGAATATTTGGGTATTGCTTGACCAAAGGTGCTATGGCACGCAGCAACATAAGCTGATTCTTACGAGGATGGATTGTCCCTACATTAAGAATCTCGAATCGTTCCTTGAGTACTGTATTGGAATTTTTGGCTTGCTTGATCGCCGCAATTCTCATCGGCTCAATTCCACGATAAAGATTGGTAAATTTGTGAGCAAACAATTGAGCCGTCAGAGAGCCAAAAAGGTTTTTAGGTTGACAGGTAGCTTCTGTAATTACAACCTGCGATAAGTTGAGACCAATCCAGTTTAAGACCGTCATCAAGCCACGAGATTTTTTCTCTAAACCAATGTCCCATACTAATGGCATGCCAAGCTTTTTAGCAGCTATCCCTGTCAAAAGGACAGACTTAATATTACGTGACCAAATACAATGGATATTATACTGTCGGGCAATATTAGCAATATGGTTATTGTATTCTAGTAGAGCTTTGAGGGTACTGAGTTTATCTGCCAGAGAATAGGAAAAAACTCCCTGGTTATACACATCAAGAATTTTGGTGAATGGGGCAATAACGACTTCAATATTTTGCTGAGAGAGTTGCTCTGTAAGTAAACTTTCTTGCTGGGAAACAAAAAATGGTTTAAAATGACTCTTGTCAAGTAGATTGATTAAATTGACTAGTACCCA